>JBEKWD010000254.1:0-4634 GCA_049513435.1 Steroidobacteraceae bacterium
GATAATCAAAGCGGCCTGACGCTGCCGACCGGCTTCTGCGCGACGATATTCGCCGACAACATCGGTCATGCACGCCACCTGGTGGTAGGCAGCAATGGCGTCGTCTACGTGAATACGTGGAGCGGTACCTATTACGGCAATGATCAGGTGCATGCGGGTGGCTTCCTGGTCGCGCTTCAGGATACGAAGGGCGCGGGCCGCGCCGACGTCAATGAGCGCTTCGGTGAGACGGTTCAGAGTGGTGGCCACGGCGGCACCGGCATCGGGATCTACCACAACTACCTCTATGTCGAGAGCAACGACAAGATCGTGCGCTACGCGCTGCCTGCCGGCGCAATCGTGCCTACGGGCGCAGCGGAAGTCATCGTTTCGGGACTGCCGTTGACGGGTGATCACCCCATGCATCCTTTCGCGATCGATGCCGATGGTCAGCTTTACGTCGATCTGGGCTCCGCGACCAACGCCTGTCAGGCGCAGAACCGCATGCTCAAGTCGCCGGGTCTGCGCCCCTGCACCGAGCTCAAGACACGTGCCGGCATATGGCGCTTCAGCGCCAACCGCGCGAACCAGGTGTTCTCAGAGGCGCAGCGCTACGCGACCGGTATTCGCAACTCGGTTGGGATCACCGTGGACTCGAGCGGTCACGGAATCTTTGCGACTCAGCATGGCCGTGATCAGCTGTCGCAGAACTGGCCGGACCTCTACAAGCCGGAACAGAGTCCCGTATTGCCGGCGGAGGAATTGCTGAGCATTAGGCGCAACGGCGACTACGGTTGGCCCGAATGCTATTTCGATGGCATTCAGGGCAAGCTCGTGCTCGCGCCCGAATATGGCGGCGATGGCGGCAAGAGCGTGGGTGTGTGCGCGAAGAAACTTGCACCGGTTGCAGCCTTTCCGGCTCACTGGGCGCCGGATGATCTACTGCTGTATTACGGCACGGGGTTTCCCGATCACTACCGCGGCGGCGCGTTCATAGCATTCCACGGCTCCTGGAACCGCGCGCCCTTTCCGCAACAGGGCTACAACATCGTCTTCCAACCGCTCTCGGACGGGCGTGCCGCTGGCAGCTGCGAGATTTTTGCGGACGGCTTCGCCGGTCCGTTGAAGGATCCCGCGAAAGCGCTACACCGACCCACCGGCCTGGCTCAGGGGCCTGACGGGGCGCTTTACGTGGCCGACGATCAGAACGGTCGTATCTATCGCATTGTTTACCGCGGCGGGGCTCAGGGCGCGGCCGCGTCCGTGGCGCCGTGTCCGTCCGCGGATGCATCGCCGGGATCGATGATCGCGGTGGCTGCGGGGCCGCCGGAGGGCACGCATCCGGATGCGGGCAACGCTAGCGGCGCAGCGCCAGCCGTGCCGCAGGGCGCTAC
This sequence comes from Steroidobacteraceae bacterium, assembly GCA_049513435.1. Lineage (GTDB taxonomy): Bacteria > Pseudomonadota > Gammaproteobacteria > Steroidobacterales > Steroidobacteraceae > FEN-1191. Next base: position 1,374 of record JBEKWD010000254.1, read on the forward strand.
GCTCGCGATGGTCACGCTCGGTGATCACATCTATCACGGCCAAGTCGCAGGCGCGACCTGTACGGGCTGTCATGGCACCGATGGTGCAGGCAGCCCGCTCGGGCCGCCGCTGACTGCGCACGCGTGGCTATGGAGCGATGGCAGCTACGCCGGCATCAATAAGACTATTCGCGATGGGGTTGCCAATCCGAAGAATTATCGCAGCGCCATGCCGCCGATGGGCGGAGCGCAGCTGTCAGCCGATCAGTTGTCTGCCGTCGCGGCGTACGTCTGGAGTCTGAGTCACAGCGGCGACAAATGACGCGGAACTAAAAAATGCAATCGTCGCCATTCAAAAGCGCAGGGAGATGGCATCGAGGAAAGTGAGTCTGGGGACCCGGTACTTTGAATGAGCGCTCAGCGTTCAAAGATCGGCACCACTCCAAACTGTTTCAGTGTCCAGATAGCAGTGCGTGCGTAGATGCTCTGAAACGACGGCACTGCAAAAATAGCGCGCGACACGGGCGTGCAGCGTCGTGTCAGCACTGGCCGTGTAAATAAAATTCAAGGTCAGATCGAGCTGCTGGCCGCTCGTGCAGCCGCTCAGATGTTCCCAACGCAATCCGACATTGGCATGCACATGCGCCAGGCACAGAGCGCATGACGCGGACTCTCTATTGATTGCGCAGATTGATTGCACGTGCGCGACGAGCGAGGCCGTATCGCTTCACGCGCGCTACGCTCATGCAGCTACTCATGCTGATCAAGATTGTCGCAAAGGGCCGACAGCGATGAGGATTTCAATTTATTTGATGACGCTATCGTCAACCAAGTTGGCGTTCAGGCGCTAGTGAGTCACGGAAGCGGCACACACCTCACGGTGATCACTGCTAGCGAATTTGACAATAGATCAGCCCAGTTTAGGGAAGGAAGAATCATGCGACTTAAACCACTTCGATTCGCGGTTTGCGGCGCCGTCGCGGCCGCACTCGCAGCCTGTGGCGGATCGAGCGACTCCAGCTCAACCGCGTCAACGGCTTCAACCATGGAATACGGCAGTGTGCCGGTAGTGGTGAGCGATGACGCAGCCCAGGACTGGGCCACTATCGGCGTGAAGGTGCTGAGCATCGCGCTGATTCCGCAGGGCGGAGGCAGCAACGTCACGGTCTATACCGCGCCGAGTACAGTGCCCTACACCAATCTCGCGCAGCTCGATCAGCTCGGAGAGCTCCTGGGCGATGCTCAGGTCCCCGTTGGCACCTACACCGGCGCCGTGATTACCATTAGCGGCAATCCGGGCGATGTGTTGCTGACGGCTTCGGCCGACCCGGAGGCAGGCTTTTCGCTCGCGACCGGCACTGCGGTGCCGATGGCGGATATAGAGATACAGCACACGCAGGGGACTGCACCGAGCCTGACCGTTCCAATCACTCTGGGGCTGGTCTCGCCGCTGGTTGTGACCACGAGCTCGACCGGCAATGCGATTGATATTGAATTCGATCTTGCGCATCCGGCCTTCATCGTCGGTCATCTGCCGCCGGGCGCTAATGCCACGCAGTGGGCGGTCAATTTCACGGGTCCTGTGCGTCACCACCCGCTCGCTGACTTAAGACGGCTGGTATTGCGCCATACCTATGGCACGGTCACCGCTATCTCGAGCGATAACACCTCGATCGCAATCAACAAGGATTTCCCAACACTTCCGGCCGTGTCGCCGGAGACCTCGATGTCCAGCGCAATATCGCTGAACATCCTGGCCGATGCCGTCAATGGCACATTGCTCTATGACGTGGACACCAAGACCGTCACGACGATTACGAGCTTTGCGGGGCAATCGAGCCTCAACGGCGAGTACGTGCGTATCGCGGCCCGCTATCAGGAGAACGGCACACTGGTCGCCACACGAATCTGGGCGAGCTCGAGCTTCAATAATGTATGGATCAGTCCGGAAGGCCACGTGCTGGATGTCAACAGCAACACGGACGTCATCACGGTAACGAACGAGGCCGGCGTGGGTGTGCCACTGACGATCAATGGCAGCACGAAGTGGTTCTTTCGGCAGCCCTGGAACGCCGTCGCCGATGCGACGCCTATCGCCACCGGTACTGCTTTCCTGGCTTCGCAGGACATCGTACGCGGATACAAGATCCATGCGAGCGTCGTGGATCCGCTCGCTTCGCCGTTCGTAGCAGAGGAAATCGATATCGAAACCGCGCAGTACTCGGGATCGATCTCGCAGTCCACCTCGGGCGGTTTTACGACCACGCACAATTTCGTGCGCAGCATCAATGATTACAGCGTCGCGCTGGACTTCATCGAGTCCTCCACGGCCAACGGCAGCGATCCCGTCACAGGCAATCCCATTACGGGCTTTAAGTTCTGGAACTTCGCCTATCCGACGCTGGTGGATGCGAGCAGCAGCGATTTCGTTACCGCCACTGACGGTACGGTGAGCTTCGGGGGCACCGCGAGCGCGATTGTTCCCTGGGCTGTGACCTATACGATCTGGGGTGATCCGGCCAATTTGACCGGCTGGAGTGCGGCCGCTTCGATTCTGGAGCCCACACCGCTGCCGATCGCTACGGTCGCGACTGCGCCAGCAACCTCGGGCAGTGGACTTGCCTTTACGATCACCGTGACCAATGGCGCGCAACCGGTGACGGTTGACGTCAGCGATACCAGCGGCTCGGCGACGCTGGTCTATCAGCTGGACAACACCAACGGCGTCGTCACGGTGAGCCCGATTTATATCACGACCTCTGCGGGGCTTACGACCTTTACCAGTGGGCTTGCGGCCGGCGCATTAGTTCGAGTCTATGGAGTGCCGCAGTCCGGCGGTACGTTCAAGAGCTATGTGGTGACTTACTTCACCGGCACGACTCCCGCAAGCTGAAGAAGCTGACATTGAGCTAGGCGGCGGGGCCTTTACGGGCCCCGCCGCCGACGCGAACCGAAGATCAAACGCAGCGAATTTCTTTATTGCCAGGTTGCGGTCAACATCAGATAGACGACACGTCCGGGATCGGGCTCGAAGTAGCGCATGTTGCTCTCATTGACGATGAGCGTTTCCTCGTAGTGACGATTGGCGATATTGTCGAGACGAAGAAACTCAGTCAGGTGCCATTCTTTCAGTGTCTGTTCCAACCCAACTTGAAAATTCGCGTCCCAGAAGCCAGCCGCGGGGGCGCTGTTGAGATCGTTCGCATAGATCTGCGCGCGGCCGACGGCTTCCAGTGTAGCCGAGAGTCCCCATTTCATCGGACGCCACGTCAGACCTGCGTA
>JBEKWD010000255.1:0-5179 GCA_049513435.1 Steroidobacteraceae bacterium
GTTTACTGACTGCGACGGCGGCCGCGGCGACGATCGGTGATGCGAGATCGTTTCGTTCGGGGCGAGAGTTTGCGGCTTTCTTGGGTCTGGTGCCGCGCCAGTCGGGAACCGGCGGAAAGATCAGGCTCTTAGGTATCAGTAAGCGCGGCGATCGGTACTTACGCACGCTGTTGATCCATGGAGCGCGTGCGGTGCTGAGGTGGCAGAGCAGGCCCGGGCGGCAGCTCGATCCTTGGCTTAAAAACTTACTATCGCGTCGCGCCCGCAACATTGTGATCGTGGCGCTGGCCAACAAGATGGCGCGCATGATCTGGGCATTGCTTGCCCACGGGCGAACGTATCAAAGGGGCTACGGCGGGCCGATAGCGGCCACCGCAGCGTAATTGGGTAAATCAACAAAGGAATGGAACGCCAAAAGGGGATGCTAAAGGTTGCGCGAGTAGACATCCATGTGATGGCAAAACAGGTCGGACCGTGAAGGAATAAGCCTGAATGGACGCCGGGACTTCGAGTCCTTGTGGGAGATGAGGCTTCCTTCAGCGGATTTCATCGGGGCCAGCAGAGTCAAGCTCTGCAAAGAAGGCCGAATATAAGGCTGCAACCGTACCTACGCCGTCACAAAGAGTCTCTCTTGCAAAATCGGAGGCGTCCATATAAGGCGTCCATGTACTGACCGCCTATCCTGGTGGCACCGACACACCGATGATGAAGTCGAACCGCGCAGGAGCAGAGCTCGGCTTCTCGCGCGAGCCGGCGTCCGCGGTTGCCGCCGCCATCCTCGAAGCGTTCGCAGCGAATTATACGCAGATGCCCAATGCGCGACACTCGAGGCCCTTCCATGCCCAGACCTCATTTGTATCTCTATGCTCCAGCGATACTGCTCGTGGCCGCTTTGTCTTGGAATGAAGCAGCGTGCGCTGCCGCGCGTCCCGCAGTTGTGGAGCTATACACCTCAGAAGGTTGCAGCTCCTGCCCGCCTGCCGACGCATTGCTCGGAGAGATTGCGGGCGAGCCCGGTGTCCTCGCTCTGGCCTTTCACGTGGACTATTGGGATAACCTGGGATGGTCCGACAAATTCGCTCTACCTTATGCAGCACAGCGACAGCGTCGGTACGGCCAGACACTTAGGCTACCAAGCATTTTCACGCCGCAGGCCATCATAGACGGCCAAATCAGTATCACCGGCTCGGACCGCAACGCCATCTTCAACGCAATCAGGTCCCCTCGTGACGGCATTCCGATAGCCGTCGCGCGCCAGGGGCAGGATCTGACAATCGCACTGAGTCACACCAAAGAAACGACAGCCGCAGACGTATTACTGGTTGCTTACCTGCCTCAGGCGGTCACCGCGATCGGTCGCGGTGAAAATTCCGGGCGAACGCTGCGGGAATACAACATCGTGCGTGCCACCTATGCGCTGGGCACGTGGAATGGGGATGCGCAAACTTTCAGGCTGCCAAGCTCATCACTGCCGAAGGATGCGACTGAAGTGGCCGTGCTTATCCAGGATTCGAATCAGCGCGCAATACTGGGCGCTGCGACGTCTTGCGCGTTGTGAGTTTCCGAACCAGCTGATGAGCCACAGCCATCACGCTCTAGCCACAGCATAAGCCACCTTAATCAACTTTCACCATGGCTGCGCCGGTCAGTACCGGTTGCTCACGGTAGAGTTCGGGGAAAACGCGCTTGAGGTTCTTCCACTTTGGGTAGATCGTAAATGGCGATATAGGGCTTGTTAATTAGGAATACCCAATGCTCGGCAATGAATCTGACGTCTCGCTCGATTCCCGTACCGAACCGCCAGGACGATACTGGTACGCGCGACACGCTCTTATCGTGCGTATTACCCATTGGATCAACGCCCTCGCGTTGACGTTGCTTTTCATGAGCGGACTGCAGATCTTCAATGCTCACCCCAACTTGTATTGGGGCCAGTCTTCATACAGTCAACGTCCGGCGGTGCTTGCCATTGGTGCCGGGATGAACGCTGGCGGCCAACCCATAGGTGTGACGCGGATCCTCAATCATGTCTTCGATACCACTGGAGTGCTCGGTCTATCGCGTGAAGAGGGGCAATTGGCCGCGCGCGGCTTTCCCAGCTGGATCACGATTCCAAGCGTCCGATGGCTGGCGATGGCTCGGCGCTGGCATTTCGTTTTTGCATGGTTGTTGGTCTTCAACGGCAGCATCTATCTGATCTATTCCATTTTGGCTCGTCATCTCAGGCGCGATCTGGTGCCCACACGTGTCGATTGGAGATCGATCGGTCGGTCCATCCTTGATCATCTGCGCTTTCGGCATCCGGTCGGCGTAGCATCGAAGCGCTACAATGTGTTGCAGAAGTTGGCTTACCTTGTGGTTATCTTCGGCCTGCTGCCGCTGATGATATTGACAGGCTGGGCGATGTCGCCGCGCCTCGACTCGATCATTCCCGGCTGGATCGGCGTTCTTGGTGGCCGACAATCGGCGCGCACCCTACATTTTCTGGCCGCATGGACTCTGGTGGCGTTCGTGTTAATCCACGTGTTCGAGGTGATGATTACCGGAGTGTGGAACAACGTTCGTTCGATGATCACTGGCCGCTATGAGGTAGCGCCGGAGCCTGTTACGAGGGACGTGTCGCATGATCGGCATTGATATTTCCAGGCGCCGCGTACTGCGTAGTCTGTTCGCTGGCGTGAGTGGAATGCTTCTGAGCGGATGCGATGCGCTATCTCGCAGTGAATGGTTTCCAAAGGTGCTCAATGTCGGAGAACGCTTAAGTCAAAGTGTTCAAAATGCAATAAGCCCTCGTTGGTCGATGGCGCAAGAATTCGGCGAAGCCGATCTGTCGCCGACCTTTCGCAGCAATGGCACCTCCAACCCTGGTGATTCGACCTATCAGGCGTTGGCGCAAAATGCGTTTGCTGATTGGCGCTTACAGGTGGAAGGCCTCGTAGAGCGGCCAATGTCGTTTAGCTTGGCGCAACTGCGCGCGATGCCTGCTAGAACACAGATTACTCGACACGATTGCGTGGAGGGCTGGAGCGCGATTGGGAAATGGAAGGGCGCGAACCTGGGCGACGTCTTGAGCTTGGTGCGCCCCAATCCGAGCGCACGCTACGTCGTATTTCATTGCGCTGATCCCATGGACGACGCGAACACCAAGTACTATGAAAGTATCGATATGGAGGACGCCTATCACCCGCAGACCATACTGGCCTACGAGCTCAATGACTCGGCACTGCCGATCGCCAATGGAGCGCCGGTCCGTGTCCGCATTGAGCGTCAACTTGGCTACAAAATGGCGAAATATATTATGCGGATTGAGCTAGTGGACAGCTTCGCCAGCATTGGAGCGGGCCACGGCGGCTATTGGGAAGATCAAGGGTATGAATGGTATGCGGGCATATAGCTGCCAGCCTGGAGCACTGGCTCGCCCCTAATGCGCCTGTCTTCAGGACCGATCGACGCGCGGTCAGTGCATGGTCCGAAGAGTTCCACGCACAGCCATAACTTTTCGGGGCCTTTTTGGGAGCATCGTCAAGCCGTGCCCGATAACAATCGCACGAAAACATAGAGTTAGGCGCAGAGTCGGTGGCCACCCGACCCATCACAGCCGCAAACGGCAGAAGATCGCTTCGGGGATGGAATTGATCACGGCCATGATCGGCCGCCAAAACCAGGGCGTGTAGAGCACCGCCCGCCCGCCGTCCATGGCGCGCACGATGTCTCTGGCTACCCGCTGCGGTGATGCCCAGAGAATACCTTTGGGAAAAGCGGCGGTCATCGGGGTATCCACGAAGCCCGGCTTGATCGTGAGCACGCGGACGCCTCGCGGGAACAGCTTTTGCCGAAGGCCGCTGGCAAAAGCGGTAACGGCGGCCTTGGCCGCGCCGTAAACATAGTTCGACTGGCGACCGCGGTCGCCGGCAACCGAGGAAATGACCGCAATTACACCGCGCCTCTGCGCGGCGAAATACTCGGCCAGCACCGTGCTGAGTGTCATGTAAGAGAGTGCATTGATTTCGAACGCTGCGCGCAGTTGCTCGAGCGACTGTTCGCAGGCGGCCTGCTCGGGTAGCACACCATGTGCGATCAGGGCGGCATCTATGCCGCCGAGGCTTTGCTCGGCTGCCGCCAGCAAAGCCGGAAAGCGCGCGAACTCAACCGCATCGATGACGAAACTGTCCACCGTCGATGCGCCGCGTACCCGCAGATCCTGGGCGATGGCCTGCAATCGTTGGGGGTTGCGTGCGGCCAGCATGAGAGCGTCTCCGCGTGCGGCCCATATGCGAGCGGTTGCCTCGGCGATAGCCGAGGTGGCGCCCATGATCAGGATGCGCTGCATCAGTGTGTTTCCGTTACGCGTCGCCAGAAGGAGGAAGAGAACTGAGGGTCGACATAGGGCTGCAGCTGCGTCCAGCGAGGAAAATACTCGCGAAACGCCTGTGCCGACATGCGGGCGTCCTTGGCTGGATAGACCGCACCGCGGGCGGCTCGCGTAATGTCATCGAGCGACTCCAGCAATCGCAGGGTGCCAGCACCGCGGTTTGGAAAGTCCAGCGAGAGGGTTACACCGGGTCGCGGAAACGATAGCCATCCGAGCGATGCTCGGTCGCCGAAGCGCTTCAACACGGCCAGGAAGGATCCCTGGCCCGAGGTGGCAATGAGCTGCAACATATCGCGCAGCGATGCGCGTGCATCATTTTCCGGTAACACGCATTGGTACTGAAAGAATCCCCGCGGCCCGTACAGTCGATTCCATTCCAGAATGCTGTCGAGCGGATAGAGGAACGGCCGAAAGTACCACAGAGCGTTAGATTGCTGCGCCGCTGCTCGACGGTAATAGAGCTCGTTGAAAAGGCGTACGGAATGGGGCCCTACCGGTGACACCGGCGGAGTGATGGGAAAACGCAACGGCCTCTCCTGGGGAGCGGCCCCACCGCGGGCAGTATGATCTCCGTGCATGAATACGCCGCGACCGAGCTTTCCGGCTGTCGCGGCGCAATCCAGCCACGCGACTGTGTATTCGTGGCTCGCATCCGCCTGCGCCGCCAACGCAAAGAATTCCTCGAGGTTGGCAAAGCGCTGGCTGCCGCCCTCGATCCAGGCGCCTGGCACACGACGCAATTGCAGGCGCGCGGTGGTAATAAGTCCTGTCAACCCCAGGCCACCAATCGTCGCGTAGAACCAGTCG
>JBEKWD010000256.1:0-4620 GCA_049513435.1 Steroidobacteraceae bacterium
ACATCGTGCCGATGGCCGGCCTGGAGCAAGCCGGTGAGGCAGCAACGGGGTAGAACTAACATAGTGTTTGCGATTAAAGCTGAGATTGGCGATCCCCGAGCAAGGTCGTTCGCGTTCACTGCGCAGAAGACAATGTATGGCGGCAAGCAGATTGCCGCAGGGGACACGGTGTTCGTGTTCGCGAGCGAGAATGAGGGGGGCCAAGGCCTTATCGCGCGAGGCATCGTAACTTACGTCAAAGCAATCGCGAAGAAGCGCGGCGTCGCCCGACAAACGCCGCGCGTGACCGTTACCGTCAAACGCACTGCGCTTGCGAGGTGGCCACTGGGGCGCGACGAGCTCAAGCATCTCACCCATTGGAAGGACGGCCAACCGGGAACGGAGCTCAATTTCAAGTTTTATCGGCAGGCAACGAACAAGATCGTCGGCATCTCGGATAAAGCGGCAGCGTTCCTCAGTGAATATTTTTAATGGAAGCAACTGCATGGCTACCATTCGCCCCGCGGACGGTTGGCTCGATGGTTGTGGCGGGCATCAGGTGGCGCTAGTCAGCGCCGTCCAAGCCGCAAGAGAATCCATGTAGTCGCGCCACCGCACAATCTTTCGGTTTTCGACGAAGGCGATCGACACGAACCGGTTGTCGTAGGCGACACCGGACTTGAGGATGCGGCCGTGCACCTCGTATTCGAGCGTCACGACGCGACCGTCACCCGAAGGATGCACCGCCAGGCCGTCGCCGCGATCGAGCCGGATGTTGCTGCCGTACCCGGAATAGAGCGCAATGAGATTGTCGCGACCGCGCGTTACCCGAGGCCAACCCGGGAACTGATACAGGAACTCAAATAGAACATCGTCGGCGAGGGTGTCGAAATAGTGTTCGCCATCCACGAACTCCGAGAGGCCCTCCATGACAACGTCGAAGAAAGGGTCGAGTGCAACAAAAGCTGTGTAGTCACTTTTGGGCATCTCTGCCTCCTGAGGTCATCGACCGTCGCGAGACAAACAACGGCCGCGAAGTCTGCGGCGCGTGCCGGGTTGCTGACATCAGGCATGCGCCGCCCAGGCGGGATCGCCAGCCGTGTAGGGAATACAGGGATCGAAGCGCCCCGGCGACTCGACGTAGCGCAACGCCTTGGTGGAACCGACCTCAGAGGTGAAGAACCCCAGCAGCGCGAGTTCCTTCATCATGCGGAAGTAATGTGCAGGCCCCTTGATATTTACTTGCGCCGTGGCCGCAGGCGCACCGGGCAATTGCGCGAGCCCCTCACGCTTGCGATCCGCCGCTTCGCGCGCATCCATTACGCGCTTCTGCTCCTGGTCAAGCGCTCTGAGCACGTCAAGCCGCTGCGCCGGTGTGGCCGCGAGGAACGAGGTGCCGTTCGCCTTCTTCGTCGCCTCATCCAGGTTGCGCAGTCCGTCGCGAAAAGCCTGCTGTTCCGCCGGACTGTAGCAATCCGTCACCATGAGCGCCATAAACGCACCGGTGTTGGCGGCCTTCGCGCCAGGTGTCTTGGTTGCGGGAAGAATGGTTTCGGCAATCTCGTCCAGCAATGCGATGTCCTGAGCGCTGAATGCTCCCGTCGTGCCCGGGGAGGCGGATCTTGCCCTTTCGACGGCGGCCAGGACGCCGCTGCCGCCGACGAATGCGGCTCCTCCGAGAAAGGCGCTGGCGCGCCGAATTGCCTCACGGCGATTGAGCAACCGCAATGGTTCTGTTTTGGATGACATGGTCTGGGTGCTTCACAGGTTGCGGCGGTTGAGCTCGTTCACGGCATAATCCGCGGCGCGTGCGGTGAGCGCCATATAGGTCAGCGAGGGGTTCTGACAGGCGCTCGAGACCATGCACGCTCCGTCGGTGACGAAAACGTTCGGCGCGTCCCATATCTGATTGTGCGAATTGAGCACGGATGTTTTCGGATCGCGTCCCATGCGCGCCGTGCCCATCTCATGGACGCACATCCCCGGATAGGATCCGGGGTCGAACGTTGTCACGTCTTTTGCCCCGGCCTGCTCGAGCATCTCCGCCATGTCGGCGATCATATCCTTGCGCATCAAGCGTTCGTTCTCGCCGGTGGCGCAATCAATCTTGAGGACCGGCAAACCCCACTTGTCCTTCCTGGCGGCATCGATTCCCGCGCTGTTGGCGTGATTGGGGAGCATCTCGCCGAACGCAGTCGCGCCGAACACCCAGGGACCCGGCGATGTCATTTCCTCCTTGAACTCCGCCCCCAGGCCCAGCTCCTTCACCCCCCGCGACCAGTCCTCTCGGCTCGCGCGACCCTGGTAGCCGAAGCCGCGCAGGTAGTCTCGCTTGTCGCCAAACAGGTTACGGTAGCGCGGGATATAAATCCCGTTGGGACGGCGTCCGTAGTAATACTTATCGTCCAGCCCCGAGAGTGTTCCCTGCGCGCCGCAGCGAAAATGGTGATCCATAAGATTGTGACCCAGCTCGCCCGAACTGCTGCCTAACCCCTCTGGCCAGATGTCCGTCGCCGAGCGCATGAGCAGCCAGGCTGAATTGAGAGTGGAGGCGCAGAGAAAGATGATTTTCGCCGAGTAATCGGTCGTCTGTTCAGTCACCGCATCCAGCACCCGCACGCCGAGGGCGCGTTTTTTGTCCTTGTCCATCAACACTTCGGTGACGATCGACCAGGGTTTCAGCGTGAGATTGCCGGTTTTCATCGCGGCTGGCAGCGTGGAGGACTGAGTGCTGAAGTAGGCGCCATAAGGGCAGCCCAGCCAGCAGGCGTTTCGATACTGGCAGGGAGCGCGGCCTTCCAGCGGCTTAGTGGCATTTGCGCTGCGCCCGATGATGACGCGGCGCTTACCGCCGAATGCATTCTTCAGTCGGCCCGCAACCTGTTCCTCGCCGCAGTTGAGCGGCATCGGCGGCAGGTATTGCCCGTCTGGAAGCTGCGCCATTCCTTCGATCGAGCCGGAGATTCCCGCATGCTTTTCCACATGGTCGTACCAGGGCGCAAGCTCGGCGTAACGAATCGGCCAGTCGACCGCGATTCCCTCCTTGGCGTTAGCTTCAAAGTCAAAGTCGCTCCAGCGGTAGCTTTGGCGTCCCCAGGTTAGGGAGCGCCCACCCACTTGGTAGCCGCGAAACCAGTCGAACCGCTTCACCTCCGTGAACGGCGACTCCTTCTCGTTGACCCAGAAGCCAAGGTTCTTCTCATTGAGCGGATAATCCCGCTTGAGCACAGGGTAGGCCTGTTCCATTGCATAGGTGCGGCCGCCGCGGTGCAAATATTCCCACGGTGCTTTGGTGGCGTTAATGTAATCCTTGATGTGTTCGACATTGCGGCCCCGCTCCAGAAGCAGGACCCGCAGCCCCTTCTCTGTGAGCTCCTTTGCCGCCCACCCTCCGGATATGCCGGAGCCGACGACAATCGCGTCATAGCTAGCACTCTGCATTATTATTCCTTGATAAATCTGCGATGCCCCCAATAAGCCTTCGCAGCCGTGGCTTTGAGCATATTCTACGCATATCCGCGCGAATAATAAGGAGAGGCGAATGCCCTGCACAGTTCAGCGCGCCAGCCGCCGCGGCGTTCTGGCATCACTGGCCGCCGCAAGCGTTATCGCTGCGAATGGGCTCCGCGCCGCCGGCAGTTCTGTGCCGGCCGGCCGGCTCAGACAATCGGTATGCCGCTGGCCCTACGCGCGCACGCTGCCGCTGTCCGACTTCTGCCACCGCTTAAAGCAGATCGGGTTCGACGGCATCGATCTCCTGTTTCCGGATGAGTGGTCCGCCGCCAAAGATGCGGGGCTTGCCGTCTCCATGGGCTATGCCAGTCGACGAGATAAATTCATCGCGACCGGGTTTAACGATCCCGCCAACCACGCGATGCTGCTCGAGGAGCTGGAAATGGCGCTGCCGCTCGCGGCGAGTGCGCACGTGCCGAACCTCATCGCCATGTTTGGCAATCGGGTCGCGGGTATCGGCGACGACGCGGCCGTCGCCAACTGCGTCGCTGGCCTGTCGCGGATTGCACCGCTAGCCGAAAAGCACAACGTGACCATCTGCGTGGAGCTGCTCAACAGCAAAGTGAATCACCCAGGCTACCAGGGCGATCATACGGCATTTGGCGTGGCGGTCATGAAGGGAATCAACTCGCCGCGAGTGAAGCTGCTGTACGACATCTATCACATGCAGATCATGGAGGGCGATGTGATCCAGACCATCCGCGACAACATTGGCTTCATCGGACATTTTCATACCGGTGGTGTTCCCGGCCGCCATGAAATCAACGGCAGCCAGGAACTCAACTATCACGCGATTGCCCTTGCCATCGCGGATCTGAATTATCCGGGTTATGTGGCGCACGAGTTCGTACCCACTCGCAGCGATCCGTTCGAGTCGCTCACCGAGGCATTTCAGCTGTGTACGGTATGATTCGGCCGCTTGCGGCGTGATGTAGGCTAACCTACGGAGCGGCAAATGCACTGTGTCAACAGGTGGTCGTCGATTCGATTGAGTGTCGCGCTGGTGGCGGCGTTCGGTGCGATCGCATCTCAGAGCTTATTCGGTGCGGCGGAAGGGGCTGCCTTCGCGATCGTGCCTCCGGCACTCGATAACCCGAAGACACAGGGTTCGCTGCAAACGGCGGTATT
>JBEKWD010000257.1:0-4617 GCA_049513435.1 Steroidobacteraceae bacterium
GGCGGCGCCTCTCACGCTCGGATGAGTTTGCCGCAGCGAGCAAGGATGACCCGCAGGTCGCGCAGCGCGGGAAATACTTCGTTGTTCCAGTCTGCCCCCTGCGCGTCGTGGGCAAGCTGTTCAGATTCCACGATTTCCTTGTCTTCACGGAAGATGTTCTCGGTGAACCAAGCGACAAAAGGCCAAACCACATGGATAAGACCGGGCACTGGCGGCTTCTTAACTGAGAGATAGCCGAAGCTGTGGTTGGTGCGCTGTTCGACGTCCACGGGGGTGTAGCACAACCAAACATCCAACACGGGATCTTGTGTCTCCTGAATATCTCGTCCCACCCATACCTTCAGGCTCTGCGTCGGATAGTCGGTCCGAATGCGCATGTGGTCACGGAAGGCCTTCGTTTGTTCACCCTGTTTACGCATCAAATTAACGATAATTCGCTCGCCCAGAGATGGCTTTCCCCCGGTGCGCATAAAACTGTATTCGACCTGCGCCCATCGCTCTCCGTGGTCCCTGCCGATGCAGTGCGCCGTGATCGACCCCATGTATTTGCGGTGCATGAACTGATGGTTCATGTCAAAGAGATTTTCGTGCATGAAGCTGTAGTGGCAGGCCACTTCACGATAGAGCCGCCGCGTTTTGTAATCCTTACGCCGGTAAGAACCGAGCGCCGTCGGGAGACGGTCCTGCGCCAGGGCTGGGTCGCCAGGAAAAATCAGAATCATTCCGTCGACCTCGTGCGCGGGATAGCTTCTTACCCCGTTAGGCAGCCGTTCCTTGCCGCGGTAGGGCACGCTCACACATTTTCCGCTGCCGTCGTAGCACCATCCGTGATAGTGGCACTTGATCCCATCGCCCGACACGACACCAAGGTGGAGCGGCACCTGGCGGTGAGCACAGCGGTCTTCGAGCGCAAACACCCGCCCCTGAGCGCCTCGGTAAAGCACGATCGGGTCGCCGGCAAAGTGGCGACCGATGGCGTGCCCGACCGCTAGCTCGTGTGACCAAGCGATCGGATACCAGTGGTCTGGGTGCGCGCCGACGCGGCGCAAGTCGAACGCATTCGGCGAATTCGCTGGCTGTGCGGAAATCAGGTTCGAATTGTCATCCAGCATTCGCGGAATTCCAGATGTGCGGCAGCCAACATAATCTCACCCTCCAGAATAACCGAGATTGGTGGCTCCCGGCCGATATTTTGCCTAGGTCCCATATTTTGGATATGGCTGAACGGTGTCCGGACTTTGGCCGATGCCGCAGTTGTCTTTGAGAGACACCCTTGAATTTGGGGATAACGACCGACTGGTTCGCGAAATTCCCCTTCATTGTGAAAGCCTAACAATTTATGAGTCTGGCGCCCGGCTTGCTTTCAGCAATCGCTTCGGGAACTGAATGACGTAGACGCCACAAAGAATGATGAACATCGCGAAGATATCCAAAGCGCGCAACGGCTCCTGCGCTAGAGCGCAGCCAATCACCAGGGCGACCAGCGGCGGTAAGTAGGTTACAGTCGACGCTCGCACGGCGCCCATCTGCTGAATAATGTAATAGTAAAGAACATAGGCGATGCCGGTGCCGGTGAGTCCTAGTCCGACCACGAGGCCAAGCAGCGCAAGTCGATCAGAACCGATGTTCTGCAGTCCCGCATACGGAGTGATTAGGGCGAGCACGCAAAGCGCTGTACCAATCTGATAGGTCGACAGCGCCAAAGGCGAAATGTCCAATCTCGACATGAAGCGCTTGGCATAGACGAATGAGCAGCCTAAGCTCAATGAGCCGGCAATCATGTACGCCACGCCACCGAGATTTACCTGGTTGACTCCAATGCTCCAGGGACGGGCGATGAGTAGCACTCCAAGGAATCCGAGAGCTACGCCGATGGCGTTTCTGCCCGTCACGTGCTCCTGTTTTAGAAAGAGCGCGGTCATCAGGAATGTGAAGAGCGGAATGGTTCCGCTAAGCATCCCCGCAACACTGGAGGGAAGCAGCGCTGTCCCTTTGACAAATGCGTAGTAGTACAGAACGGTCGCAAGCACCGACATGACCAGGAAATGCCGCCAGTAGCGCAAATCGCGTTTGTGAACCGCGCGACGCATTAGCGAAAACACGAAGATTGGGACGAAGCCGAATAGCACGCGGAGGAATACCACTTGCATAGGAGTAATGATCCTGACCGCCCATTTCATAAAGATGAAATTGCTGCCCCAGATGACACCAAGCGCTGCGAAAGCAGCATAGGCGGAGCGGTTCATACCAGGCTCGCTCCCGATCCTACAGATACGAGCACCTGGGCTGGCGCGAAGGGGTCAAACAACGGGGTATTCAGCTCGGTTAAGATAGAAAATCTATTCTATGAAGACTCTTCCGCCGCTGCAGGCTTTATTCGCGTTCGAAGCCTCCCGCCCGTCGGTTGCTTTTGTGTGCGAGCCGCGACTGTGCAAACTGGCGCTGTTTAATATGCCGCTTTAATATGCCGAATGAATCCAATCAGCACATTAGCAGGGCCTGGCGAGCGTAAAACGGGGAAGGCTAATGCTTGAATCGGCTCGCCCCGTGCGAATGGGAATGGTCGGTGGCGGTGAGGGCTCGTTCATCGGACCGGTACACCGCATGGCGGCCGAGCTTGACGGCGCGAGCCGTCTTGTTGCGGGAGCTTTCAGCAGCGACGCGCGCCGTTCGCGCGAAGCCGGCAAGCACTATGGAATATCGGCTGAGCGTGCCTACGCGAATTACAATGAGATGTTCGCCAGCGAGCGACGCCGTGACGACCCGATCGATTTTGTCGCGATCGTCACACCTAATTATTTACACTTGCCCGTCGCGCGTGCGGCATTAGAGAACGGTTTCCATGTGCTCAGCGACAAGCCCGCCACGGCCACTCTCGCAGAGGCGCAAACGCTGCGCGATATTGTTCAGCGTTCAGACCGACTCTATGGGCTCACATACACGTACACCGGCTATGGCTTGGTTCGCGAAGCACGTGAAATCTGTCGCCGCGGCGAACTCGGTACCATTCGCAAGATCGTCGCGGAGTATTCACAAGGCTGGTTGAGTGAGCGTATCGAGGCCGCTGGGCAGAAGCAGGCGAGCTGGCGAGGCGATCCTGCTCAGTCCGGCATTGGCGGTTGCGTGACCGACATTGGTGTGCATGCGTTTAATCTGCTTGAATTCGTGACCGGCCAGCGTGCAGCGGCAGTAGCAGCGCAACTCAGCAGCGTGGTCCCCGGCCGAGTTCTCGATGATGACTGCAATGTGCTGCTGCGCATGGAGAGCGGTGCACCAGCGGTGTTGTTCGCCTCGCAGATCGCCGCTGGGGAGCGCAACGGCCTGCGGATCAGAGTGTACGGGGAGAAGGCAGGCTTAGATTGGTGCCAGGAGGATCCTAACCGGCTTATTATCTCGTCTCTGGACGGCAGCACTAAAGTCCTTCATGGTGCATCTAATTCGGCGGCCTTGAGCCACGGATCGAGATCGGTGTTCCGCTTACCGCTCGGGCACCCGGAGGGTTTCATAGAGGCGTTTGCCAACATTTACCGTGACTTCGCCAGTGCGGTGCTCGCGGGCGATGAGGCTGCGTTGCGCAGATCCGCTGTGCCCACGATAGAGGAGGGACTCCGAGGCATGGCATTCGTTGATGCCGCGGTGCGTAGCAGTTTTGCAGGCAGCAGTTGGACGCGGATTGATTAACTTTATCGGTGCACTCGCGTGAAAACACTACAGGGTCCCGCCATTTTCCTGGCTCAGTTCGCGGGCGATGCTGTCCCGTTCAATAGCCTTGCGTCCATCGCTGGCTGGGCCTCGAAATTGGGATACGAGGGTGTCCAGATTCCGAGCTGGGACCGCCGTCTGTTCGATCTGCAGAAGGCGGCGAACAGCGAGACGTACTGCGACGAGATAACGGGTGTTCTAAAGCAGCATGGGCTCCAAATCACGGAGCTCTCGACCCACCTTCAAGGTCAACTGGTCGCCACCCACCCCGCGTATGACCAGATGTTCGATGGCTTTGCGCCGAGCGAAGTGCGGGGTAATCCGCGCGCTCGGCAGCAATGGGCGGTCAATCAGATGCTGTTGGCTGTCAAGGCAAGTCACAATCTGGGGCTGACGCGTCATGTGACGTTCTCCGGTGCCCTGATGTGGCACCTCATGTACCCGTGGCCGCAGCGGCCGGCTGGAATCGTCGCTGAAGGCTTTCTCGAGCTCGGCCGACGCTGGCAGCCGATCCTGGATGCGTTTGATGGTGTTGGCGTTGACGTTTGCTTCGAGATCCACCCCGGCGAGGATCTTCACGATGGTGTGACCTTTGAGCGATTCCTCTCGGTGGTGGGCGATCATGCGCGCGCCAATATCTTGTATGACCCCAGTCACTTCGTGCTGCAGCAACTCGACTACGTCGAGTTCATCGACATCTATCACTCAAGGATCCGGGCCTTTCACGTCAAGGACGCGGAATTTCGGCCCAATGGGCGCAGCGGCGTTTATGGAGGCTATCAGGACTGGATTGATCGCGCCGGTCGATTCCGCTCGTTGGGGGATGGCCAGATCGATTTTGCACGTATCTTCAGCAAACTGGCTCAATACGATTTTCCGGGCTGGGCCGTGCTCGAGTGGGAATGCTGCCTTAAG
>JBEKWD010000258.1:0-4613 GCA_049513435.1 Steroidobacteraceae bacterium
TATTTCGCCTATGGTGCGGCCGTCAGTGAGGTAGCCGTCGATACCTTGACGGGTGAAACGCAACTGCTCGGCGTGGACATCCTGCACGATGTAGGTTCTTCGCTGAATCCTGCGATTGATCGCGGGCAGATTGAGGGCGGCTTTATTCAAGGTGTCGGCTGGCTCACCTCGGAAGAACTGTGGTGGAATGCGCAAGGCGAGTTGCAGACGCATGCGCCATCGACCTATAAGATTCCAACAGTACGCGATTGGCCGCAGCGCGCGAGCGTGTGCCTGCTCGAGGACGAGCCTAATCGGCAAGAGACGGTTTATCGCTCCAAGGCGGTCGGGGAGCCGCCGCTGATGTTGGCGATTTCCACGTTCCATGCGATCAGAGATGCCATCGCCAGTTGCGGTGCCAGGCACGCGATTCCCAACCTCACTGCCCCAGCCACGCCAGAGGCGGTACTGCGCGCCATCGCGCATGTTCGCTGCCAGAGGGTCGCATGAGCAACGCACGCGCCTTGCCGCGAGCGCTTGCCGCGATAGATGCCTCGGCGCAAGACATGGCCTGGCTCAAGCCGCTGCGGGAATGGCCGCAGCGCTTAATGCTGGCGCTGCAGCGCGAATCGGTGGTGGTTCGGGTTGTGCTTGCCACGGTGCGCGGCTCGGCACCGCGCGAAGCGGGCGCCAGCATGCTCGTCGCTCACGGCCTGATCGAGGGCAGCATCGGCGGCGGACAGCTCGAATGGCAGGCACTGCTCGCGGCCCGAGCTTTGCTCGCCGAGCCGGCGGTGCCGGCGCGCCTGCAGCGTGTCGTGCTCGGGGTCGAGCGCGCACAATGCTGTGGGGGCGTCGTGGAATTGTGGCTCGAGCGCTATACGCGAGCCGAGCTCACGCTATTGCATGCAGCCATTCAAAGCGCACGCTGCGGACCTGCCGTGCTGATCAGTACGATCAATCCGGATGGCGTGCAACGCGCGCTCATAAGTGATCTGGGCGCAGGCGTGGAGTGTGATCAACTTCTGCAGACGCCACGCGCACGAGCCGTCCCGCGCCTGCAATGCCTCGACGCGCAGCGCGTGCGATTCATGGAGCGAGTGGACAATCCACTGCCGCCGGTGTGGCTCTACGGTGCAGGTCATGTCGGACAGGCGCTGGCGCGTATTCTGGTCGAGCTGCCACTGCATCTGACTTGGATCGACTCGCGAGCCGAGCTGTTGCCCGCGCCATGGTCCGACTCGATGCAAGTCTTGCATCGCGCCGATCCTGTGGCCGGCATCGCCACGGCTCCGGCAGGTGCGCACTTTCTGGTGCTCACGCACAGCCACCCGCTCGACTACGCACTGTGCCGGAACATTCTCGATCGCGACGATTTCGCCTGGCTCGGCTTGATCGGCTCGGAGAGTAAGGCTGCGCGCTTTCGCGCACGCCTCGCGCGCGATGGCCTGACCGCCGAGCGCATCGCGCGGCTCGTGTGCCCGATCGGCATGAGCGGTATCGTGAGCAAATGGCCGGCCGCGATCGCAGTCGGTGTGGCCGCGCAGCTCTTACAGCAACTCGCGGCCGACGTTCACCCGCAGCAGCCTGCGGCGTTGCCTGCGACAGCAGCCCTGGAGTGCACGGGCGAGCGCTGCGCGAACTGCGGTTCGCTCTGATTCGTGCTGACCTATCTGCTGGACTGGCTCGGGCTGCTGGTGCGCTGGTTGCACATCGTGGCCGGTATTGCGTGGATTGGCGCCTCGTTCTATTTCGTCTGGCTCGATAATCATCTGTTGCCACCGCTGGCCGATTCCGCTGCCGCGCAGCGTGACGTGGCGGGCGAGCTCTGGGCCGTGCATGGAGGGGGTTTTTACCACTCGCAGAAGTACCGCGTTGCGCCCCAGCTGCTGCCCGCGACGTTGCACTGGTTCTACTGGGAAGCCTATACAACCTGGCTGTCCGGTTTCGGCTTATTGTCTCTGCTGTATTTCTGGCGCGCCGAAGCCTATCTGATCGATCCGAGCGTGGCCGCATTGACGCGGCCCATGGCGATCGCGATCGCGCTGGCGGCATTGCTCGGCGGCTGGCTTATCTACGATGCGGCGTGCCGCTCGCCATTGGGGTGCAAGACCGGCGCACTCGCAGCGGTTTTGGGGACGGTGTTCACTGCCGAGGCCTGGGGATTGTGCCACTTGTTCAGCGGCCGCGGCGCCTTCATGGTGTTCGGTTCGGCATTGGGCACGATCATGGTCGCCAATGTGCTGTTCGTGATCATTCCCGGTCAGCGCGAATTGGTTCAGGCCAAACGCGAGGGCCGCAATCCGGATCCCGCACCCGGGCTGCGCGGCAAGCAGCGCTCGGTGCACAACACCTATTTCACCTTGCCGGTGCTGTTCACGATGATCAGCAATCACTATGCGATGACCTATGGCGGGCGCTTTAACTGGCTGGTGCTCGTGGCGCTGTGCTTTGCCGGTGCCAGTATCAGGGCCTGGTTCGTGGCGCGTCATCAGGCCGCCCAGCGCGGCGGACATACTCCGGCGCTTCCGGCGCTGCTGGCTGCCGTGGCATTCGGTTCCGTGCTGTTTGCGCTGGCGCCAATGCGCCGGCATCAGCTCGCAGCTGCCGGGGATGGCGCGCGGCAGATCGAAATCGCTGACGTGCAGCGGATCATCGCCGCGCGCTGCACCCCCTGTCATGCGCAGATCCCCACGCAGCCAGGCTTCAGCGCTGCGCCCAACGGCCTGGTGCTGGAACGCCTCGATCAGATTCTGGCGCACCGGCCGGAAGTGCAGCAGCAGCTGGCCACGCGCGCGATGCCGCTGGGTAATCTGACCGGGATCACGGAGCCGGAGCGTGGGGAGTTGCTCGCCTGGCTAACACATGCCGAAGCCCACTAGATCGCATGATTACTCTGGAAGCATTGAATGCGCTGCCGCCGCCGCAGTTCGTTACGACACTGGCCGACGTGTTCGAGCATTCCCCGTGGGTGCCCGAGCGTGTCGCGGCCTCGCGCCCGTTCCAAACCCGCGCACACTTATTAGAGGCCATGTGCGCGGCAGTTCAGGCGGCGACGCCTGAGGAGCAACTGCGGCTGATCCGTGCGCATCCCCAGCTTGGAGCCCGCGGCCGCAGTCGACTGGAGCTGACCGCCGCCTCGGCCGGCGAGCAGCAGCGCGCGGGGCTCGATACTGTCACGAGCTCGGTGCGCACGCAGATCGAGCAGCTCAATGCCGCTTACTTCGAGAAGTTTACTTTTCCGTTCATTCTCGCGGTGCGCGGTCATGACCCAGCATCGATCCTCGAGAACTGCCGGGGTCGCCTCGCTAACGAGGAGCCGCAAGAGCGGCGCACGGCGCTGCGACAGATCGAGCTGATCGCCGAATATCGGCTCAATGATTTGGTCGGCTAAAAGGTTCTGCCGTGGGCATGCCAGCGCCAGGGGTGCGTTGAGCTCTATTTGGGTACCGAGCCATCGACCCCGTCCACATACCAGTTGATCGCGCCCAGATCCTCGACCGATAGCGAGCTGCCTGCCGGGACTTTCACGGCGCCAGTGTTGTCCTTGATCGGGCCGGCGAAAGGCAGCAGGGTGCCGGCCACGATCGCCTGCTTCTTGGTATCGAAGAGGCGCGCGACATCCGCGGGGATTGCTGCATTGAGCGGCGTGAGCACGACCACTCCTTCCTTGATTCCCAGCCGATTTTTACGGCCCCCGGTCCAGGAGCCGTCAAGAGCCTTGTTGACCTCATCGATGTAGTACGGTCCCCAATTCTCCGTGTTGGCGGTGAGCTGAGCGTGTGGTCCGTATTTAGCCATGTCTGAATCCCAGCCGAAGGCGTATATGCCTTTCTCCTCCGCGACCTGGACCGTGGCGGGCGAGTCGGTGTTTTGACCCAGTACATCGGCGCCTTGTGCAATCAAGGCTTCGGCCGCCTGGCGCTCTTTGCCCGGGTCATACCAGGTGTCGACCCAGACTACCTTGGTGCGGATTTTCGGGTTTACGCTGCGGGCGCCGAGCGTAAACGCATCGATATTGCGCAGTACCTCAGGAATCGGGAAGGAGCCCACGTAACCGAGCGTGTTGGTCTTGGTCATGCGCCCGGCAAGCACGCCGAGCAGATAGGCGCCTTCGTAGAAGCGCGCCTCATAGGTGACCACATTGGTGGCGACCTTGTAGCCGGTCGCGTGCTCGAAGTGCACCTGCGGAAACAGCTTCGCGACCTTCAGCGTCGGATCCATGTAGCCGAAGGACGTCGTGAAGATCACGGCATAATCCTTGGCGGCGAGCTGGCGAATCACGCGCTCGGCGTCAGCCGTCTCGGGCACGCTCTCGACGTAGTTGGTCTCGATCCTGGCGCCGAGCTCCTTCTGTAGCGCCAGACGTCCCAGGTTGTGCTGGTACGACCAGCCGCCGTCGGCGATCGGCCCGACATAGACGAAGGCTACCTTGATCGGGGCGCTGGCCGCGGCGCACAGCGCGCCGAGCCCGAGCAGCGCCACGCATGCGAGCACGCGATAGCATCGATGTGGCATGAGTCTTGAACTCGATATGTTGTACGTACGCGGAGTTCGATTGTATAGGAATAGCCGGCGCAACCTTGAGGACTGAAGACTGCGCACCAACTTAGGTCCGAGCAGCGGCTAGTTTG
>JBEKWD010000259.1:0-6294 GCA_049513435.1 Steroidobacteraceae bacterium
GGGCTTGATGCCGATGCGCACCGGCACAGTGCTGGCGGCGGGGCGATCCATTTGCAGATCCAGCTCGCGCGCAAACCAGAGCCCAGCGGCGCACAGGCCCAGCACGCCAATCAGCAGCTTAGTACGGTGACGCATCGATCAAGCGGCGCAGCTCGTGTGCGTGCCGGGACTGGGCGATGTCAGGGGCTGCCGTAGCGACGGAATACGAGCGTGCCGTTGGTGCCGCCGAAGCCGAAGGAGTTGGAAACCGCGATCTCGATCTTCATGGGCCGAGCATGATTGGGCACGTAGTCCAGGTCGCAGTCCGGATCGGGGTTCTCATAGTTGGTGGTTGGAGGCGCCACCTGATCGCGGATCGCCAGTACGCAGAAGATCGCCTCCACCACTCCGGCGGCGCCGAGCAGATGACCGGTCATGGATTTGGTCGAGCTCACGGCCAGTCGCGCGACATGCTCGCCGAACACGCGCTTGATGGCGATGGTCTCAGCCCTATCGCCCAGCGGCGTTGAGGTCGCATGCGCGTTCAGATATTGCACTTCGCTCGGATCGATCCGGGCATCGCGCAGCGCATTGGCCATGGCGAGTCGAGCCCCATCCCCATCCTCTGGCGGCGCGGTGATGTGATAGGCATCGCTACTCATGCCAAAGCCCGTGAGCTCTGCATAGATGCGCGCGCCGCGCGCGCGGGCATGTTCGAGCTCCTCGAGCACCATGGCGCCGCCGCCATCGCCGAGCACAAAGCCGTCGCGATCGCGATCCCAAGGGCGGCTCGCGCGCTGCGGAGCCTCATTGCGGGTCGAGAGTGCCTTGGCCTGTCCGAAGCCGCCGACCCCGGTCGGGGTCGTGGCCATCTCGGAGCCGCCCGCCAGAATCAGATCGGCATCCCCGTACTGGATCGCGCGCGCGCCCAGGCCCAGAGCGTGGGTCGACGTCGTGCACGCGGTCACCACGCCCAGATTGGGGCCGCGCAAGCCGTAGCGGATCGACAGGTGCCCCGAAATCATGTTGATGATGGTCGAGGGAATGTAAAACGGGGAGATCTTGCGCGGATTGCGCCCTGACTCGATATAGGCCTGGTACGTTGCCTCGATCGTCCAGAGCCCGCCGATACCCGCGCCCGTCACGACCCCGCAGCGGTCGCGATCCAGGCGTTCGAAATCCACGCCCGAATCCGTCACGGCCTGCACACCGGCGGCTATGCCGTAGTGCATGAACTCATCCATGCGCCGCGCGTCCTTGGCCGACATGTATTGCTCGACCTCGAACCCGCGCACCGCCCCGCCGAAGCGCGTCGGGAAAGCCGATACGTCAAAGCGCGTGATCGGCCCGATGCCGCTCTGACCCTGCAGTATCCCCGCCCAGGAGTCGGCCACCGTAGCCCCCAGAGGGCTGACCAGACCCAAACCGGTGACGACGACTCGGCGACTACTCACGGCAGGACCACAATCGGCTGTATCGCACGCGCTGAGCGAATCGCCGATACGTTGAAACGATTAGAACGATCAGGATTTGTTGCGTCGTTCGCTGATGTAATCGATCGCCTGCTGTACGGTCGTGATCTTCTCGGCATCTTCGTCCGGAATCTCGATCTCGAATTCCTCTTCCAGCGCCATGACGAGCTCGACGGTATCGAGCGAATCGGCGCCCAGGTCATCGACGAAGGAGGCGGCGTTGGTGACTTGCTCGGCCTTGACACCGAGCTGCTCGGCAACAATCGCCTTCACCTGTTGTTCAACGGTGCTCATCTTTTCGTAATCCTCATTTCGGTGATGACTCTTAGGTCCGCTGACCGCGCCTCGAGCGGCGCGCCAAGTGGGCGGCGTATTGTAGGGGAAGCCCCGCGCACCCGCCACATCGCGAGTACTTGATTAATCAACATATTTGGTGCATGGAGGCTTGAGCCTTCAGCCCATATACATCCCACCGTTCACGTGCAAGGTCTGACCGGTGATGTATCCGGCGGCACGCGAGGCTAGAAATACGACCGCGTGGGCTACTTCCTCGGGGGCCCCAAAGCGACCGACGGGAATCTGCGCGAGATAGGCGGCGCGCTGCGGCTCGGCCAGAGCGCGCGTCATGTCGGTCTCGATGAAACCCGGCGCCACAGTATTGACGGTGATGTTGCGTGTAGCCACCTCGCGCGCCAATGCCTTGGTGAAGCCCACCAGGCCCGCCTTGGCGGCCGAATAGTGCACCTGGCCCGCGTTGCCGATGGACCCGACCACCGAGCCGATATTGATGATTCGCCCGTGACGCTCTTTGAGCATGCGCCTGAGGCAGGCCTTGGACAGGCGAAATACCGCCGACAGATTGATGTCCAGCGTCTGCTCCCAGTCATCGCTCTTCATGCGCAAAATCAAGGCGTCACGCGCAATGCCGGCATTGTTGACCAGGATCGTGGGCAGACCGCCCTGAGCACTCATGCCCTCCACCAGTGCCTCGGTGGATGCGGGGTCGGTCGCGATCCACACCGCGCCGCGCCCGGGGATACCCGCGGCGGCAAAGGTCTCGGTGATGCGCGCGGCCCCCTCCTGCGTGGTTGCCGTACCCACGACTGTTGCGCCGGCGCTGCCGAGCGCCAGCGCTATGGCGCGACCGATTCCACGTGAGGCCCCGGTAACCAATGCGAGATCCGACTCAAGCATGTGCGGCTGCCCTCGTGGCCGCCAGCGCTGCGGCCAGTGAGTCGGGATCTTCGAGCGCAAAGCAGCTGCCCGCGCGCTCGATACGTCGGTTCAGGCTCGTGAGCACCTTGCCCGGACCGCTTTCGATCAGCGTCGAGGCACGCTGCAGCAGCGTCTGCACGGTCTGTGACCAGCGTACCGGGCTCGCCAGTTGTCGAACCAGCGTCGCGCGAATGTCAGCGGGCTCGCTGTGCTCGGCGGCGTCCACAGCGCTGATGTAACGACAGCTCGGGGCGCGCAACTCGATGTCCGCGAGGCGCGACTCGAGTTGCCGTGCGGCCCCGCGCATCAGGCTCGAATGTGCCGGTACGCTGATCGGCAGGATCTGCGCTCGCTTCGCACCGCGATCTTTGGCCAGAATCACGGCCCGCTGCACAGCGGCCGCATGACCGGCAATCACGACCTGGCCCGGAATGTTGTAGTTGACGGCTTCGACCACATCGGCTTGCGCAGCATCGAGGCAGACCTGCTCGACTTGAGCATCATCCAGTCCGAGTATGGCCGCCATCGCGCCCACGCCCGCCGGAACCGCCTGCTGCATCGCCTGTCCGCGAAAATGCACGAGTCGCACGGCGTCCTCGAACTGCAGCACCTCGGCGCACACCAATGCCGCGAATTCCCCGAGACTGTGTCCGGCGACGGCCGACCAGGCCACCCCGCCCTCCTGGCGCCAGATGCGGGCCGTGACCACGTCAGCCACCAGCATCGCCGGCTGGGTGATTTCTGTGCTGTTGAGCCGTTCTGCGGGACCTCGGGCGACCAGTTCCCAGAGGTCAAAGCCCAGCACTTGCGAGGCTGCCGAGTAGGCCTCGCGCACCGCGGCATAGCGCGCCGCGAATGCGGTCAGCATGCCGACCGATTGCGAACCCTGACCCGGACAAACCAGCGCAATCGACATTCTGGCCCGCGCCTCACGTTAAAAAAGGCGGCGGATTATAGCGGCTTCGGCGTGCGCTGCGGCATGCGTGCGCTGATCAGGGCGCCGGTTAACCCGCCCAGGGCACCAAACAGATGCGCGTCGGGCACCAGCGGCAGATCCCCGACAAACACACTGGCGCCGCTGTGCTGCTCATAGATCAGTTTGACCACGAGCAGCAATAGCAGCGCGGCGCCGAGCCCCTCACCGCGCCGATACAGGGCCGCTGCCCCGGCGGCCAGCGCGCCGTGCAATACGCCCGATGCGCCCATGTACCACTCGACCGCCGGGCGCAGAAACCACAGCCCGGCATCGATCGCCAGGCCCGAACCCAGGAGTATGCCGACCCAGCGCCGAGGCGGGAATTCGCGTGCCATTAATATCCACAGCAGCGTCAGACCGGCGCCGTTGAGCAGCGCGTGCCGCAGATTCAAGTGCACCCAATGCGCGCTCAGCAGCCGCCACAACTGCCCCTGAGCCAGTGCCTGACGCTCGTAGCACAGCGCCTCGCGCCCAGGCTCTCCGGTCGCACTCAGCGCGAGGATCACGCCCAGCGATGCGAGCAGCGCAGCGCCGTAGTACCCGTCGCAATTCGCCGACCGGAACCAAGATTGTGAGGCGCGGTCAGTTCCTGTGGTCTTCATTTGTTATGATTAACAGCTACATGAGGCACGCATGAGTACCCAGGTCAAGCCTAGCAAGTTGCGCATCAAGTCGCGCGCACAGCGCGGCTTCACCCTTATCGAGATCATGGTCGTGGTCATCATCATCGGCCTGCTGGCGGCCGTGGTGGTGCCGCAGTTCCTCGGACGTGTGGACGATGCCCGCATCGCAAAAGCCAAGCAGGACATCCAGGCCCTGGACACCGCGCTGACCATGTACAAGCTGGACAATTTCGTTTATCCAACCGCGGAGATGGGACTGCAGGCTCTCGTGGTCAAGCCGAATGATCCCACGGTCACTACCAGTACCAGAATCCAGGCACGCATGGCGAATACGATCTGTTTTCGTTCGGTGCGGACGGTCAGCCGGGCGGTACCGGCATAAACGCCGACGTCGGCAATTGGAACCTGGACAATTGAGTGCCTGGCGGCTGCTTCTGTAGCGGCTCGAACTCGATGCATGCGCTAGCACCAGAGCCGCGCCGGTACTGTGCGGCGCGGGGCTTCACGCTGCTCGAGCTCATGGTGGTCGTCGTGATCATCGGGATCGTCGTCATCGGCACGATTCTGAGTCTCGGGGCAACCGGCAGGGACAGCGGCCTCGAGCAGGAACGTGATCGGTTGGCCGCTTTGATCGCTTACACGCGCGAGCGCGGCGAGATGCTCACGCTTGAATATGGCATCCGCCTTGGGCAGCACGGCTATCGCTTCACGTTCTACGACAATCGTCTCGCGCAATGGGGCCCCGAGCGCGTCGATGATACGTTGCGGTTGCGCCGGCTGCCGGAAGGCCTGCGCTTTCAGCTGCTGATCGAAGGTAAAGAGATCGTACTGGATGACAAGGCGCTGCAAATCAGTCCGGTAACGCCCGCACCGGCCGGCGCGTTGTCCACTGTGAATGCGAGCGGCTCCTCATCGGGCGGCGCCACGCCGGGCGTATTGAGTGTGGCGAACCTGTCGAGTCTACCGGGCGCACCTGGCGCACCTGCCGCACCTGGCACGTCGAATAGCCCGAGTGGGCCCGCCAGCAGCGGCGGTCTCAACTCGACCATCAGCGACGACACGCCTCAGATCCAGCTGTTCTCCAATGGTGATACGAACTCCTTCGCGCTCACGATCGTGCGTGAACAAGTAGGACGCAGCGCAACGCTGCAGAGTAGCGATGATGGCACGGTGCGGGTCGGGGACATCATCGAGGCAAAGCAATGAACCGGCGCGCCAGCCGAATGCAGCGAGCTAACGCCGCGGCGTACACCGGCGGTTTCACGTTGATCGAGGTACTGGTGGCGCTGATGATCGTCGCCCTCGGCATGGGGGCTGTCCTGTCCGCTTTGAGCTCATCGGCCTTCAACGTGAGCGCCTTGCGCGACAAAACTCTGGCGCAATGGATCGCACTCAATCAGATCGCCGACACACGCCTGAGCCTGCAGGTGCCCGCAAGCGGCACTACCCAGGGAGACATCAAGAATTTTGGTAACGGCGACTGGCATTGGCAGCAGGACGTCATTGCGCTCACTCAGATTCCTGGACTGCTGCAGATCACGGTGAGCGTGCGGCGCAATACTGCCGCGGCTCCTGCAACCAAAACCTCGAACAACGCGACGGCGCCGAACTGGGTCACCAGCGTAGTTGGTTTTCGCGGCAATGGCCTGGCTCCGGCCAGCGGCGAGGTCCCCGATTGGGGTGGGGCAGCATTCAGTGCGTTAAACAACGGCAGTACGACCGGCAACACGAGCGGCAACGTGGCCAATCCCGGCACTCCCACGTCTACTACCGCTCCCGCGACGACGCCCGCGACGACACCCGCGAACCCGAGCGGTTCGACGGGATCGGTCACCGGCAGTCCCTGAGCAAGCATGAAGCGTCACGCTGGTTTTACCTTGATCGAGCTGCTGGTTGCGCTGTTCATTACCGCGATCATGTTCACGATCGGCTATCGCGCGCTGGATCAGGCCTTTACCAGCCGCAAGCAGATCGAAGAGCAATCGGCCCGACCGATCGCCGTGCAGCAGGCGATGCGCACGATCGAGCA
>JBEKWD010000260.1:0-4552 GCA_049513435.1 Steroidobacteraceae bacterium
GCGTGCAGCGCTGCATTGCTCGCCAGCACTGAGTTGCTCGACAAGCCGACCGGCGCGCCGGCCAGGTCGGTGAACACTCCGCCGGCTTCGCGCACAATCACGGCCAGGGCTGCGATGTCGAGGATGTTGACATCGGTTTCAATCACCACATCGAGTGCGCCGCGTGCGAGCAGATGGTAGTGCAGGAAATCGCCATAACCGCGCAGTCGATTGACCCGACCGAGAAGCGCTCCGAAGCGCGCCCAGCTCGCCGGATTTGAGGCAAGCGTCTTGAGATTGCCCGTGGAGACGCTCGCCGCGCCCAGATCGTTTATGGCGCTCACGAGAATCGGCTTGCCGTCGAGGAATGCGCCGCCGCCCTGCTCGGCCCAGGCCAACTCGCCATAGACCATGGCGCTCGAGACCCCGAGCACCAACTGTCCGCCGCGCATCAAGGCGATCTGTGTCGAAAAGAACGGGCACTCGCGCACGAAAGACTTGGTGCCATCGAGCGGATCGACCAGCCAGATATTTTCAGCATCCATGCCGTGGCGGCCACCTTCCTCGCCATAGAAGCCAAAATCCGGAAAGCGTGCGCTCAGTATCGTGCGGATCGCCGCCTCGGCGCGCACGTCCGCTTCGGTCACGGGGGATTTGTCAGCCTTGAGCGTGACCGTAAGATTGCGCCGATACAGGCTCTGAATGATCTCGTCGGCGGCGCGCGCGGCCTCCAACGCCGCCTGTAACTCTGGCGACATGCGGTGCGCTTCAGGCCGGCGCGTTGCCGTACGGGCAATGGCGGCAGCCGTTGCCGCAACAATAACCGCGGCGCAAATGGTATTGGCGCGTAAAGACCCAATGCGAGCCTTCCCGATAGCAATCGCCGGGCTGCAGCGGCAAATTGGGCGACATCGCGGCGTCCTGAATAACCGGAGCGCTCGGCGCGCTGCCCTGATCGGGCGGTGGTGGCTGCTCGGTTTTCATATCCAAACTATAGTGCATCGGCGTGCATGCATGGCCCGATGATAAGCGCCGGCGGGCGTTGACATCGATCGATGAGCGCGCCTAGAGTTCGAGCTTCGACAGGTGCTCGGGAAGTCGGTGACGCGCGAATCCGCGCCATTCCGACGCTGCCCCCGCAACGGTAAGCGAACTGCAACTGCGTCAAAGACCACTGCGCCTTAAGGGCGTGGGAAGGTGATGCAGCAGATCCCTCGGGATCGAGTTCGCAAGCCCGGAGACCGGCCTGTCGAGCGGTACCCTTGAGGCGCGGCGGGCGTCGGACGGGTTGCGCGATCGCGCAACGGTCCTCTCCGTACGCCTTACGGGCCTCCAAGTGCAAAGCACCATGCGGGCGTGCATGGAAAGGCCGATCAATGAACTTCCCAGCTCATGCGGGCGTACGCAACGCCGCGCTTGTTCTTCTGTGTTCACTCTACAGCGCTCTGGCCCAGGGTCAGAACGCCAATCCCGGGGCGTCCGATAGCGGCAATGCCGCGCAGGGCGGCGCGCTCGAACCGATCGTCATTACGGCAACGCGCACCGCGCAGCCGCTGGATCGCACCGGCAGCTCGATGTCGGTGATCAACGCCGACGATCTGGCTACGCAGCAGACGGCGTTCGTCGGCGATGCACTCGCGCAGACGCCGGGCCTGAGCGTGACACGCGAAGGCGGCCCGGGGCAGCTCACGAGTGTATTCATTCGCGGCGCCGAGACGGGCGAGTCCGTGACTCTCATTGATGGCATTCGCATCAATGATCCGAGTGCGCCCGATGGCGCACCTGTATTGGGTGATCTGCTGGTCAACAATATCGATCGCATCGAGGTGCTGCGCGGCCCGCAGTCCACGCTCTATGGCAGCGATGCGATTGGCGGGGTCGTGAATATTCTCACGCAGCGCGGTGGCCCGCAGCCCTTCGTCGGAACGCTCGAGGCCCAGGGCGGGACCTATGATACGTATCGGCTCAATGGAGCCGCTCACGGCTCGATCGATGCGCTCGAATACGGCGGGTCCATCAACTATTACGACACCGCCGGGGTGCCGGCGGCCTGCACCTGCGATGGCAACACCATGCCGGCGGGCTATCGCAATTTCGGCGCCACGGCGGACCTGCGCTTCCATGCCAGCGACGAGATCAGCATCGATCTGCGCGGTTTCTATCTCAAGTCGCACACCGACATTGCCGGCTATCCGCCGCCGAACTATACGTTCGCAGATGATGGCGAGTTCGGTCGTGATCAGCTCATCGCCGGCTATGCGGGCATCAATGGCTCATGGCTCGACGGCCATGTCACGCAGCGTATCGCAGTGATCGCCAGCGACAGCGATCGACGCTTCTACGGCGTGTTCGACGACGCTCCCCCCTATACCTTCAGCCCGACGCAGAATTTCTATGCCGAGGGCGGCGCCACGCGCCTCGAATACCAAGGCGTGATCAATGCCGACCCCGACAACCAGTTGACCTACGGCGCGGAAACCCAGCTCAGCACCATCAACACCGCAAGTATCTACGATGCGACGCCGGCGCCCATCACGGGCCGCGATCGGCTGACCGGCTACTACGGCCAATGGCAGAGCACGCTCGCGCAGCAGCTCACGCTCACCGGCGGCGTGCGCTATGATGAAGATCAACAGTTCGGTGACCACACATCGATCAAGCTCGCCGCGGCGTGGCAGGTGCCTGACGGGGCGACGGTGCTGCGCGCAAATTACGGCGATGGCTACAAGGCACCGACGCTCTACCAGGAGTTCTCGAGCTATTCCAATCCGCTGGCGACGCTGCAGCCGGAGAAGGCGATCGGCTGGGAGACGGGACTCGATCACGATCTGCTGGATAAAAAGCTGCGCGCCTCACTGACCTACTTCAGCCGCACCGAGCACGATCTGATCGATTTCGATGATTGCTACACGAGCGATCCGGGCTGCGTGCTGCGCCCCGAGGGCTACTACTACAACGTCGATCGCGTCTCGGTGCGCGGTGTCGAGACCGGCCTGTTGGCTCGGCCCGCGCAGGGCTGGAGTGCGTGGCTCAATTACACCAATCTTCGGGCCATCGATGAGCTCACGGGACTCTCGCTGCCGCGGGTGCCGCACGTAACGGAGAACGCAGGGCTGTCCTGGTCGAACAAGGGCACATCGCTGGGAGCCAGCTATGGCTTCGTCGGCGCGCGCTTTGATGATGCGGCGAATATCACGCCGCTGTTCTCGAGCGAAAATGTCAGCCTGTTCGGCAGCATCGGCCTGGGTTCGGGACTACAAGTGATCGCGCGCGTGGACAATCTGTTCAAAAATCGCAGCGAGCCTGCCGCCGGTTACGGCTACGTCGGTGAAGCGTTTTATGCGGGCTTGCGCGTGACATTGTAGAGTATGCGCATGGGCAATCGGCTCTCGAAAATCATGACGCGCACCGGTGATGACGGCAGCACCGGATTGGGCGATGGCACGCGCGTGCCCAAGGACGCTGCACGCATCGAGGCGATGGGCAGTGTCGATGAGCTCAACTGCGCGCTCGGCGTGCTGCAGTCTAACGAATTGCACGATGCGCAGGCCGCGGCCTGCCTGACCGAGGTGCAGCACGACCTGTTTGATCTGGGTGGCGAGCTGTCGATTCCGGGCAGCTCGATCCTCGGTACTGAGCGCGTCGCCTGGCTCGAGGCGCAGCTCAAGCAGTTCAATCAGAGTCTGCCGCCACTCAAGGAGTTCGTATTGCCCGGCGGCGGCACACTCGCGGCCGCCAGTCATATCGCGCGTGCAGTCTGCCGGCGCGCCGAGCGCTATTGCTGGACCCTGACGCGCAGCGAGCATGTGTCTGCCACATCCCTGGGCTACCTCAATCGGCTCTCAGACCTGTTGTTCGTCCTGGCGCGCCGCTTCGCGCGCGCCGAGCATGGCCATGAGCCGCTTTGGAATCGCACGCGTCAGCACGCCGGGGCGAGCGAGCCGGGCGATGATGACAGGGATGGTTCAAGCTAATAGCGCGCGCAGTCGCGGCCACTCGAAGAGTGGCCCCGGATCGCTCTTGCGGCCCGGAGCCACATCGCTGTGGCCGGCCAGCCGCTCGATGCTGAGTGTCGGATAGACGGCGCACAGTGCAACGATCAAAGAGGCCAGCGTCTCGTATTGAGGCCCTGTGTATGGCACCTCGTCGGCGCCTTCGAGCTCGATGCCGATCGAGAAATCATTGCATGCAGCTCGGCCGCGATAACTCGATTCGCCCGCATGCCAGGCGCGAGCCGTGAACGGCACATATTGAGATGTGTTGCCGTCGCGGTCGATTACGCTGTGCGCGGAGACCCGCAGCTGTGCGATCGCCGCGAAACTCGGATCTGCGCTCGCCGGCAGGTTGCCGCAGAACAGGCGATCGATCCAGGGGCCGCCGAACTGCCCGGGAGGCAGGCTGATGCCATGCACGATGATCAGATCAGGCAACACGCCGCGCGGGCGCGCATCCCAATGCGGTGACAAGACCTGGCGCGCTGCGAGCAGCAGTCCGGTCGTGCTGTCGATCTGCGGCGCAATGGTCATGGCCTCATGAGCATAACGCTCTATTCATACGAGTCATACGAGCGCCC
>JBEKWD010000261.1:0-11314 GCA_049513435.1 Steroidobacteraceae bacterium
GATCGAGGGACCCGATGCGTTCATCGAGACCAACGTCATCGGCACGCATTCACTGCTCAAGGCCGCGCGGCGCGTGTGGCTCGAGAACAAGAGTGTCCCGAGCCATCGGTTTCACCACGTTTCGACCGACGAGGTCTATGGCTCACTGGGTCCGGAGGACGCGGCTTTTACGGAATCGACGCCCTATGCGCCCAATTCGCCGTATTCAGCTAGCAAAGCGGCCTCGGATCATCTGGTACGCGCGTATCAACATACCTATGGACTGCAGACCACGATCAGCAACTGCTCGAATAATTACGGGCCACATCAGTTTCCCGAGAAGCTCATCCCATTGATGATCGCGCAATTGCTTGCTGGCAAGTCCTTGCCCGTCTATGGCGATGGCCGCAACGTTCGCGACTGGCTACACGTCGAAGATCATTGTCGGGGTATCGAGGCGGTGCTTCGGCGTGGCCGCGCCGGCGAGGTCTACAACATCGGCGGCCGCTCGGAATGTGAAAACATTCAGCTAGTGCACATGCTCTGCCGGATCGTCGATACGCACCTGCAGTCAACGCAAGGATTGTGCGCGAAGTTCCCCGAGTCAGCGGCGGCGCATGCCGAGAGCAGTGAGCGGCTCGTGCGCTTCGTCAAGGATCGCCCCGGACATGATCGGCGTTATGCGATCGACAGCACCAAGATCGAGCGCGAATTGGAATTTCGGCCGCAGATCGTGCTCGAGGCGGGACTGCGCGCGACGGTGGCGTGGTATCTGGAACGCGCCGATACGCTGCGAACCGGCTGGCAGCGAACGGTGACCTGAGCCGAAGCTCAGGCCGCTAAATTCTGCGCCATCGCAGGATCGCTGATGCCGTCCTCGCCGGTCTCGACGCGGCCGGCGAAACGGCGCTCGAAGCCTGCCGCCTGAACCGAGAAGTCGTACCAGTAGCCGCTGGCCGCGAGGTTCCAGCTCAGCGTGGCTGACGCGACCGGCCCTATCTGCAATGGCCAGGGACCATCCGCGCGATAGGCGTTGGCTTGCACGGTCACGGGACCGCCCAGCGTGCCACTGTTTTTGACGTTCAGATGCAACTGCGCTGCCAGTTGCGCCGCGCAGGGCTGATAGCAGATCTGGGTCTCGGGCGCGAAGCCCGCGGTGCTCCAGTTCATGGCATTCCCCTGGAACGAGCGCACAAAGCCGTTGGTGCTGTAGACCCAGAGCGAATACTCACCGGCGTCGGTGGCGGCGGTGTTCCAGACATCATTGAGGCTTTTGCCGGCCTCCACCGTGTAGCGGCGCGGAATGCGATCCAGGTGTAGCAGGTCATAGACGTGAAACACGGCGCCCTGTGTGCCGGTGTTGCTGAACAACAGCGTGAGTTGCCCGCCCGCCTGCACGCGCGCGCTGGCGTGCAGCTCGTAGGGCAGCGCGCGCGAATAACGCGTGCCGGTCTCCTGGTAGAGCGGCTGCGGTGTGCTCGGCGGCACTGGCGCGGGCAGACTCTTCTGCAGTGCCTCCACGGCAGCATAGTTGCTGGCGTCGGGCAGCGAGGGTAGCCCATCGTTCGGTGTAGCGAAGTCGAAGGCGGAGGTCAGATCGCCGCTGATAGCCCGGTGCCACGGGCTAATGCTCGTCACATTGATGCCAAAGCGCCGCTCTAGAAACATTGCCGCGGACGTATGATCAAAAACTTGCGAATTGACCCAGCCGCCCTTGCTCCAGGGCGAGACGACGTAGAGGGGTACACGCGCGCCCAGACCCCAAGGGCGCACGGTGCCGCTGATGGTGTCCGCGGGATTCAGATAGGCACGCGTTGGGTCGGAGAAATACTCGCCCGCGAGCGCTATGGTCGAGGCGCCAGCCAGCGTGCCGTCGACGCCATAGGAGGGGACCGCTGGCGGCGGCACATGATCGAAGAAACCATCGTTCTCATCGAATGCCAGAAAAAATACGGTCTGGCTCCAGGTCGCCGCGTTGGCGGTCAGGGCATCGAGCACCTGAGCGATGAAGTCGGCTGCGCGCGCGGGGTTGGACGCTCCAGGGTGCTCCGATGCCGCAGCAGTTGGCAGCACCCACGAGACCGCAGGCAATGCCCCGCTCATGGCGTCGTTGCCCAGTTGCTCGATGGTCCAGAGTTGCATCCCGTTCGCGTATAACGGCGAGCCCGAGCTCACCGTCGCGCTGCGGAAGCCTTCGAAGGCAAGTCCGCCGTGCATGAGGCCACCGTAGTTATCATTGGGGTCCTGGTAGATACGCCAGCTGATGCCGGCCTGCTGCAATAGTTCCGGTAGCGACAGCCAATGAAATGCCGACCCATTGTAGGTGTAGCCCGGCGTTGGCATGGTGCCGCTCACAGCGCAGCGCAGATTGTTGGGCTCCGAATCGCTGGCGGTGCAGTTGATGCCGTTCCGGCCGAGCGCCGGATTGAAGTTCGATCCCGAAAAAAAGACGATGCGGTTAGGATCCGTACCGCTCGTGACGGAACAATGATAGGCATCGCAGAGCGTGAAGGCCTCGGCCAGTGCGAACTGGAACGGAATGTCTTCGCGCTGGTAATGGCCCATCGAGAATTCTGTCTTATAGCGCGGCCACTGGCCGAAACTGCCCTGATTCCAGGCCGCCTGTGCATCGGCAAAAGAGTGCGGTGTGTCTGGCACCAACAAGGCGCTGGTCTTGGTTGGATCCAGATGATAGGGAGGGATCTGCGTTGTGCCGTTGGACTGAAACCACACGGGCTGCCCGCTGGCGAGCGGAATGGGAAAGCGATCGCCGAAGCCGCGCACGCCGCGCAAGGTTCCAAAGTAATGGTCGAAGGATCGATTTTCCTGCATCAGGATCACGACGTGCTTGACGTCCTGAATCGTGCCGGTCTCGACCTGTGCCTGGACCGCCAGTGCACGCCGGATGGCCGGGGGAAATAGACTCAGTGCGCTAGCCGCGCCAAGGATACTGCCCGAGCGGCGCAGGAAATCTCGTCTGCGGTGATCTTTTATCTCTTCGCTCACGGCGCGCAGTGCAAGCCCGCTGAGCACCGCTGCGGCGTGGTCGAGGAGGATGTCGGTACAGAATTAGTCGCGCCATTGGTCGGCGCATTGGATGCGTTACTCTGCACGGGGACGCCCCCGCAAGCAGCAAGACCGAGCAGCAGCGCAGCCGCGCTCATCAGGAGATGAACACGCGTGCGCGCGAATGCTGTTCTTGGCCTGGGGCCTTTCACGTTCCCTTCTATATGTTCGTTCTGCGATAAAAGCCGCACGATGTTATGCGGTAGCCGATCCGTGCACCACGGTACATTGAGTGCAGTCACAGTTACCCGATCAATAATGCGGCGGCTTCTCGAATCCGGCCGCGCTCGCCCCGCCGCCTTCGACCATCTCGAGCTGCTCCTTGAGCGCGCGATTGCGCTCCGCCAGCACCTCGATCTCGCGCTGTTGGCGCATGA
Source organism: Steroidobacteraceae bacterium (assembly GCA_049513435.1). Taxonomy (GTDB): domain Bacteria; phylum Pseudomonadota; class Gammaproteobacteria; order Steroidobacterales; family Steroidobacteraceae; genus FEN-1191. The sequence continues at coordinate 3,423 of JBEKWD010000261.1, forward strand.
CCGCCTGACCGAGCTGCTGCAGTGAGCTCTCCAGATGAGCGAGCTTGGTCTCGATGAATTCGAGTCGGCTGGATTCAGTCATGGCAGGACACCGCGGCGCCAGGTTGAAGGGTACACCGTCGATATAAGCTACCCTCGATGCCACCCCGTTGACCGCAGGCGCCCGACCGGTATATTGGAATCAGTTTAGAGGCGATATGCGCGTCCGTCCGCTAGCGTTCCCGCATCGCACAACTATTGCAATAGTCGGCCTTGGGCCACCCACGCCCGGGGTCTGAGTTCGGCGGCCTGCTTGAGCGGCCTGCCAGGAGATGGGAGCGTCAGTCCTATGAGTCACCGGACAAATCGCGGGCTCTACCGCGAGGCCTTCGAGCGCGATAGCTGCGGCTTCGGCTTGATTGCGAGCCTCGATGACAAGCCAAGCCATTGGCTGGTCAAGACCGCGATCATCTCGCTCAATCGCCTGACGCACCGGGGCGCGATCGCGACCGACGGCAAAACCGGGGACGGCTGCGGGCTGCTGCTCAAGAAGCCCGAGAAATTCCTCAAGCTGCTCGCGCGGGAGGCGAAGATCAAGCTCAGCGCCCGCTTTGCCTCCGGACTCGTGTTTCTGAATCCGGATGCCGCACTGGCCACGCTCGCGCGCGCCGAGTTGAAGGGTCAGCTCGAGCGCGAGGGACTGGTGCTCGCGGGCTGGCGCGAGGTGCCCACGAATCCGGAGGCCTGCGGGCCCGAGGCGCTCAAGACCTTGCCGCGCATCGAGCAGGTGTTCGTGAACTGCCGCAGCGCTGACATCGATGAGGCGAGCTTCAACCGCAAGCTGTTCCTGGCCCGCCGGCGCACCGAGAAGGCGCTGTGGATGGATGCGCCGTTCTACTGCTCGAGCCTTTCGGCCAGCACGATCGTCTACAAGGGCATGGTCATGCCCGAGCATCTGGCGCAGTTCTATCCGGATCTCGCCGATCCGCGCCTCGAGGCCTCGGTGGCCGTGTTCCACCAGCGCTTCTCGACCAATACCTTGCCGCAATGGCGACTCGCGCACCCGTTTCGTTTTATCGCGCATAACGGGGAGATCAATACGATCCAGGGCAATCGAAGCTGGGCGGTCGCGCGCACCTCAGTACTGCGCCGTTGGTTTCCCTGGAGGGCTCGGACTCGCAGAGTCTGGACAACATGCTCGAGGTGCTGCTCATGGGCGGCCTGGATGTGCCGCAGGCGCTGCGTCTGCTGATTCCCCCGGCCTGGCAGGCGGTGGATACGATCGATCCGGATCTGCGCGCTTTCTACGAATTCTACTCGGGGCACATGGAGCCATGGGATGGGCCAGCCGGCGTCGTGCTCACCGATGGGCGCTATGCGGCCTGCACGCTCGATCGCAATGGCCTGCGACCGGCGCGCTTCGTAATCACGAAGAACCGGCACCTGACCATCGCCTCGGAGACCGGAGTCTGGGACTACGCGCCGCAGGATGTCGTGCGCAAGGGCAAGCTCGGACCCGGCGATATCGTCGCACTCGATCTGCAGACCGGAACCTTGCTCGAGACGCGCGATGTCGAGTCGATGCTCAAGATCCGTCATCCCTACAAGGCCTGGCTCAAAAAGGGCGTGCGCTATCTGGAGTCGGATCTGATTGACCCGAGGCTCGCGGCCGAGCCCATGGATCGCGAGACGCTCGCGATTTATCAGAAGATGTACAACATCTCGGCCGAGGAGCGCGATGAGATCATCCGCGTGCTGGCCGAGGACGAGAGCGAGGCGATCGGCTCGATGGGCGATGACACGCCGATGCCGGTGCTCTCCCACAAGGCCCGCAGTCTCTACGATTATTTCCGCCAGCAGTTCGCGCAGGTCACCAATCCGCCCATCGACCCGTTGCGCGAGTCGATCGTGATGTCGCTGTCGACCCAGCTCGGGCCCGAGTGCAACGTGTTCGTGCCGATCCCGGAGCACGCCCGACAGATCGTCTTGAACTCGCCGATTCTCTCGCAGCGCAAATTGCGCCAGATCCTGGCTATGGAAGATATCGCGGAGGCCCACGCGATGCTGGAGCTGCAGTACGAGCCCGCCGAGGGGCTCGAGGCGGCGATCCTGCGCCTGTGCGATCAGGCCGAGGCCGCGACGCGCGAGGGCAAACTCGTACTGATGCTATCGGACCGCTACCTCGTAGCGGGCAAGCTGCCGATCCACGCGTTGCTGGCTACCGGGGCGGTGCATCACCGGCTGGTCGAGACCGGACTGCGCTGCCGGTGCAATCTGCTGGTCGAGACCGGCACCGCGCGCGATCCGCACCATTTCGCCTGTTTGATCGGCTATGGTGCCACGGCTGTGTATCCCTACATGGCCTACCAGACCCTCTACGAGCTCATGCGCAAAGGTCAGGTCAAGATGGGCTTCGAGGAGCGCCGCGAGTTGGGCCGCAGGTACCGGCACGGCATCAGCAAGGGCCTCTACAAGATCATGTCGAAGATGGGTATCTCGACAGTCTCGAGCTATCGCGGCGCACAGTTGTTCGAGATCGTGGGGCTGTCGAGCAAAGTGGTCGACCTGTGCTTTCGTCACACGGTCAGCCGCATCGAGGGCGCTGACTTTGAGGATCTTGAGAACGATCAGAAGTACTTGGCGTTGCGCGCCTGGAATCCACGCTCGGCGATCGAGCAGGGCGGGATCTATAAGTACATGCACGGCGGCGAATATCACATGTACAACCCGGATGTGGTCGGCGCATTGCAGGCTGCCGTGGTCGCGGGCGACTACGAGCTCTACAAGCTCTATGCGCAGCTGGTCAACGAGCGGCCGGCCTCCACGTTGCGCGACCTGCTGGCCTTCAATTTTCTGCCACAGCCCATTGCGCTCGATGAGGTCGAGCCGCTCGAGGCGATCCTGGCGCGCTTCGATGGCGCCGGCATGTCGCTGGGCGCGCTCTCGCCCGAGGCGCACGAGGCGCTGGCGATCGCGATGAATCGGCTCGGGGGCCGCTCGAACTCGGGGGAAGGTGGCGAGGATCCAGTGCGCTATGGCACCGAGAAGAACTCGAAGATCAAGCAGGTCGCCTCGGGGCGCTTTGGCGTGACCCCGGAATACCTGACCAATGCCGAGGTGCTGCAGATCAAGATCGCGCAAGGCGCCAAGCCCGGTGAGGGCGGTCAGTTGCCTGGACACAAGGTCAACGAGATGATCGCCAGACTGCGCTTCGCGCGGCCCGGAGTCGGCCTGATCTCCCCGCCGCCGCATCACGATATCTACTCGATCGAGGACCTCGCGCAGTTGATCTTCGATCTCAAGCAGGTCAATCCGACGGCCCTGGTCTCGGTCAAGCTCGTGGCCGAGCCCGGCGTGGGGACGGTGGCGGCGGGCGTCGCCAAAGCCTATGCGGATCTGATCACGATCAGCGGCTACGACGGCGGTACCGGAGCGAGCCCGCTGTCCTCGATCAAATATGCCGGCACGCCCTGGGAGCTGGGTCTGGCCGAGACCCATCAGACCCTGCGCGCGAACGACATGCGCCATCGCGTGCGTGTGCAGGCCGACGGCGGCCTGAAAACCGGCGTGGACGTCATCAAGGCTGCGATCATCGGCGCCGAGAGCTTCGGCTTCGGCACCGCCCCTGTAGTCGCGCTGGGCTGTAAGTACCTGCGCATCTGTCATCTGAACAACTGCGCTACCGGGGTGGCGACGCAGCACAACGTCTTGCGCGCGAAGTTCTTCCTCGGTATGCCCGAGATGGTCATGCACTATTTCCGCTTCGTGGCGCAGGAATGCCGCGAGCTCATGGCGCGCCTGGGCGTGCGGCGCATGGCAGAGCTGATCGGACACACCGAGTATCTGCGTATCCTGCCCGGTGAGAGCGCCAAGCAGCGCAAGCTCGATTTGAGCCCATTGCTGTCCGATGCAGGACTGGTGTCCGATCGGCCACACGTGTGCGTGGATCCGTCGAATGCGCCGTTTGATAAGGGTGAGCTTGCCGAGCGCATGCTGCGCGACATGCTGCCTGCGATCAACAACAAGAGCGGCGGCGCCTGGCACTACGAGGTCAAGAACTTCAACCGCTCGATCGGCGCACGCATTTCGGGGGAGATCGCCCGCCGCTGGGGCAATTACGGTATGGAGGAGGCGCCGCTGGCGGTGTCTCTGAGCGGCTCGATCGGCCAGAGCTTCGGGGTCTGGAACGCCGGCGGCCTGCATTTGACGCTCGAAGGCGATGCGAACGACTACGTGGGCAAGGGCATGGCCGCGGGACGCCTGGTGCTCAAGCCGCCGAAGGCCGCAAGCTACGTCGCGCGGGATACCGTAATCATGGGCAACACCTGCCTCTATGGGGCCACGGGCGGCCAGCTGTTTGCAGCCGGCCAGGCCGGCGAGCGCTTCGCTGTGCGCAACTCCGGCGCAGTCGCGGTCATCGAGGGCACCGGGGATCATTGCTGCGAGTACATGACGGGCGGCGTCGTGTGCGTGCTCGGGCGCACGGGGCTGAACTTCGGTGCCGGCCTGACCGGCGGCTTTGCCTATGTGCTGGACATGGATCACTCCTTCGTCGATCGCTACAACCACGAGCTCATCGACATCCACCGGCTCACGCCCGAGGACATGGAGAATTACGTGCATCACCTCGAGGAGCTCATGCGCCTGCACGTGGCCGAGACCGGCAGCGTCTGGGGCCAGGAAATCCTCGATGATCTGCGCTCATTCATCGTGCGCTTCTGGCTGGTCAAGCCCAAGGCCGCCTCGATCGATTCGCTGATTGAGCATCTGCGTCGCGCCGCCTGAAGCGCGCACGTTGCTTCATGGTCGACAAGACGCTGCAGTTCCTGGAGTTCCCGCGCCGCGAACCGGAGAAACTGCCGGTGGGCGAGCGCATCCAGGAACTGGTTGAACCTGATCAGCGAGGGCAAGTTATTCGAGGCCGCAGAGCTATCTCACCGCACCAACTCGCTGCCGGAGGTGTGCGGCCGCATTTGCCCGCAGGACCGGCTCTGCGAGGGCGCCTGCACGCTCAATGACGGGCTCGGCGCGGTCACGATCGGTTCGATCGAAAAGTACATCACCGATGAGGCGGTCAAGCAGGGCTGGCGGCCGGACATGACCGGCGTGCGCTGGACCGACAAGCGCGTCGCCATTGTCGGGGCGGGACCCGCGGGCCTGGGCTGCGCCGACATCCTCGTGCGCAACGGCGTCAAGCCCATCGTCTACGATCGCTACGCGCGCATCGGCGGGCTGCTCACCTTCGGCATTCCGCCCTTTAAGCTCGAGAAAGAGGTCGTCGAGACGCGCCGCGATCTGATGGAAGGCATGGGTGTGGAATTTCGTCTCGGCGTCGAGATCGGCTCGCAGCTGCCGTTCGAGGAGTTACTGCAGGCCTATGATGCCGTGTTTCTCGGCATGGGCACTTATACCTCGGTGCGCGGCGGCTTCCCGGGCGAGAAACTGCCGGGTGTCTATGAGGCACTGCCCTATCTGATCGCCAATATCGATCGCGAGCTCGGCCTGCCCGGCGCACAGGAGCGCTTCATAGATCTGAAGGGCAAGCGCGTCGTCGTGCTAGGCGGCGGGGATACCGCGATGGACTGCAACCGCACGGCGATCCGCCAGGGCGCGCAGTCCGTGACCTGCACCTACCGGCGCGATGAGCAGAACATGCCCGGTTCGCGTCGGGACTACAAAAACAGCAAGGAAGAGGGCGTCGAGTTCCTGTTTAATTGCCAGCCGGTCGAGATCCTGGGCGAGGAGTTTGTCACCGGCGTTAAGACCGTCCAGACCGTGCTGGGTAATCCCGGGCATCGCGGCCGGCGCATCGCGCAGGTCGTGCCCGGCTCCGAGCAGGCCATCCCCGCCGATGTCGTGCTGATCGCATTCGGTTTTCTGCCGAGCCCGCCGGACTGGTTCGAGACGCATCAGATCGGCTTGCACAGTAGCGGTCGCGTGCGCGTGAGCGCGGCGGCGAATCGGCCTTTTCAGACCACGAATCCCAAGGTGTTCGCAGGCGGGGACATGGTGCGCGGCTCGGACCTGGTCGTCACGGCGGTGTTCGAGGGGCGAGAGGCCGCGCGCGGCATTCTCGATTATCTGGGCGTGAACTAAAGGCGATCATGAATACTGCCATGAGTCCGGAGCGTGCCGCGGAGCCAGCCGAAGTGTTGCGGGTCGGCGTCGGCGGCCCGGTGGGCTCAGGGAAAACCGCGCTGGTGGATGCACTGTGCAAGGGCCTGCGTGATCGCTTCGATATCGCGGTGGTCACGAACGATATCTATACGCGCGAGGATGCCGAGTTCCTGATTCGAAGCCAGGCGCTGCCCGCCGAGCGCATCCGGGGCGTGGAGACTGGCGGCTGCCCGCACACGGCGATCCGCGAGGATGCCTCGATGAACCTGGCGGCAACAAGATTGATCTCGCCCCCTATGTCGGCGCGTCGCTCGAGGTCATGGCGCACGATGCGCGCCGCATGCGCGGCGAGCGCCCGTTCGTGTTCACGAATCTGAAAACCGGTCACGGACTGCAGACCGTGATCGAGTTCATCCTGCATCAGGGCATGCTGGGGCCACGTTAGCCGGCAGCGATGACGGCGTTGCGGCGCCGCATGCCGGGCTTACAGCGTCTTGAACCAGAGCGGCGCATAATCAGCAATATCTGAGCGCGCGGGGTGCACATTGGGTTCACTGGCCAGGCGGGAGCCCATGGCTACTGCTCGGCATGCTGCTTACGGCGCCTTGCGGCGCCCTGGCCGCAGACATCCCGCTTGCGGACACCCCGATCCTCGTGAATCCCACCACGGCTACCGCCACGCCGGCCAGCGTAACGCCCGAGACAACTCCACTCACATCCGAGCTGCCGCAATTATCGATTGACGCCCCCGAGCCACGTTATGTCGCACCGACTCGGCGTGATCGCATCGGACGCATCTGGGCGCCCGTGCTCATCAACGGCCACGGTCCATTCCGGCTCGTGCTCGACACCGGCGCGAGCCGCTCGGGCGTGAATGCGCAGGTGGCTCAGGCGCTCGGTGTTCCGACCGATCGCTCCCCGCCGATCTTGTTACTCGGGGTGACCGGGCGTTCCACGGTGCCGACGATACTCGTGGACAATCTGACGGTCGGGGATCTGATGCTGCACCCCGTGACATTGCCTATCGTGAACGATGCGCTCGGCGGGGCTGAGGGCGTGCTCGGCATCGAGGGTCTGGCGGATAAGCGCGTCTACATTGATTTCGATCATGATCTGATCACGATCCGGCGCTCTCACAATGAGCGAGCACCTCCGGGATTCCTCACGATACCGATTCTGCGCTCGAAACAAGGACTCATCATGGTCGATGCGCGCGTCGGCGGCATTCCGGTCAAGGCCGTCATTGATACCGGCGGACAGTCCTCGATCGGCAATATCGCAATGCGCGAGGCGCTGGCGAAGCACGAGCGCAGCCAGGGGCGACTCGAGCATGTCGAAGGTGTGACCACCGACGTGCAGGTTGGAGAGTCCTATGCCTCGCCGCCGATTATGCTCGGAACATCCCTCGAGATGCGCGGCGTTCGCATCACCTACGGCGACATGCACATCTTCGAGCATTGGAATCTCACGCGCGAGCCCGTGGTGCTCATCGGCATGGATGCGATCGGCACGCTCGAGACGGTAATCATTGATTATCACCGCCACGAAGTGCAATTGCGTATGCACAACGGCTGGTTCAACGGGTGAGCCCATAGGTGCCGCTGCGCGCGCGGGCGGCTGGCAAGCACGGCTCGCACTGCGCTTCGAGGCGAGCGCGGGCCGCACGCGGCTCGCGCAGCGCGAACATGAAGGCCCACTGCTCGTGCAGCGCGCGTTCTACCCCGAAGCCCCGATGGCAGGGGCTCAGCCCTGTCATCTCTACATCATTCACCCACCGGGCGGCGTCGCCAGTGGTG
>JBEKWD010000262.1:0-4538 GCA_049513435.1 Steroidobacteraceae bacterium
CGCCGTGCCCAGCTCGCTCGCCAGTGCCTGGGCGATATCGACCATGGTCCACGCGTGCGGCGCGATTTGCGACAGTCGTGTGTCAATGTCGAGCGAAGCCAGCGAGGGATCGGCGAGCTCGATTGCAAGCTCTTCGAGGGCCTGGCGCAGATGAGCGCAGCTGCTGCCCTGCGCTCGCTGTTCAGCGATCAGCGCGTCGAGGGCTGCGCTGGTCAGATGCAGCGCATCGAGCACGCCGGTGCGCGAATCCGCCGGCGCGGCGCTGGCATCGATCCATTCTCGGACGGAGTTGGCCAGTGCGATCAGATGCGCCGCGAGATTGCCACTGTCCACCGTGGAGACGTAGCGCGGATCCAGCGGCCGCAGATCCTGGGTGTCGTACCAGTTATAGAAATGCCCGCGGAAGCGCTCGAGTCGCTCCAGCGTCGCGAGCGTCGCCTCGAGCCGCTCGACAGTCTCGATCGTGCCAGCCCAGCCGAAATCGCGAGCGCTGACTGCCGACAGCAGGTAGATGCCGATATTGGTGGGTGAGGTGCGGTGCGCGATAACAGGTTGCGGGTCTTCCTGGAAGTTATCGGGCGGCAGCATGTGGTCTGCGACGGTCACGAAGGTTTCGAAGTAGCGCCAGGTTCGGCGCGCTACCAGTCGCAGTGCCGTGGCCTCGGCGCTCGTGACCGCCAGATGACCGGCGACTGGCGGGGAGGCGCTGATCCAGGCGGCGATGGCGGGCGAGGCCAGCCACAGCAGCACGAACGGCGCGGCCACCCATCCGGCCGTCGGGTGCAGGCGGGCGACCAGTATGGCCGCGGCGCTCGCCAGCGCGATGGCGCCCCACATGTGCCCATAGGCGCTGGCCGGGCTCAGACGCGGGGCGAGGTTCGCCTGCGCGGCCGTCACCCATTGCAGCAGGTCGCGCCGGCTCACACTCAGGCGAAACAAAGTCCGAGCGATCGCATCGAGCATCAGCCATGCTTGATGCGCCAGGAATGTAATCAGCAGCACGGTCTGAGCGGCGGCCAGCCAGACATCATTGCGCAACGCCCACAGATGACTGCGCAGATCAATGCCAGCGCGCCGCGGCAGGATCGCTGGGCCGACCATGAGCAAGGCCGGCAACGCGATGATGGCAACGATGAAACAGCTCCAGATCAGCGGCGCACCGTCCGGCAGCACCCAGCCTGCCAGCAATGCGGCCAGTGCGGCCGGTGCCGATGAGGTGCGACGCAGGTTATCCAGCATCTTCCACCAACTGATCAGCGGCAGGCGCCGGGCGCCTCGGCCCAATATCCAGGGCAGCAATTGCCAGTCGCCGCGCGCCCAGCGATGCTGGCGCGCGGCGGCGACGTCGTAACGTGACGGATACTCCTCGACGACCTCGATGTCCGATGCCAGTCCGGCGCGCGCGAAGATGCCCTCAAACAGGTCGTGACTGAGCAGCGTTTCCACGGGCACACGGCCGGCCATCGCCGCTTCAAAGGCGTCAATCTCGTAGATACCCTTGCCGGCATACGAGCCTTCGCCAAACATGTCCTGGTAGACGTCCGACACCGCGGCCGCATACGGATCGATACCGCTCGTGCTCGAGAACACGCGCTGAAACACGGAGCCCTCGCGGCCAATCGGCAGGGATGGGGACACGCGTGGCTGCAAGACGGCGTAACCCTCGATCACGTGTCGGCTCTTGCTGTCGAATTGCGGTTGATTCAGCGGATGCGCCATCTTGCCGATGAGCCGGCGCGTGGTGTCGCGCGGCAGACGGGTATCCGCATCCAGGGTGATCACATAGCGCACGTCGGGAGGTACCCAGACGGCGCGGCCGCCGACCGGGATGAAATTCGTATCGCTCGCGCCACGCAGTAGCCGGTTCAACTCGTGCAGCTTGCCGCGCTTGCGCTCCCACCCCATCCATTGCCGTTGACCGGCGCTCCAGATCCGGCGCCGGTGCAATAGCAGGAAGCGCTCACCGGCCGTGGCTGGGCCGTGGCGGCGATTCAGGCGCGCGATGGCTGCGACCGCCGTGTCGATGAGGATTTGGTCCTCCGCGACACTCTCGGCCGGCGCATCGGTCCAATCCGACAGCAACGCAAAGTAGAGCTCACCAACCGTCGAGGCGAGAAAATGAATCTCGAGGCGCTCGATCTGCTGCTCCACGGCCTCGCGCGTCGTGAGCAGCGCGGGCACCACCAGCAACGTGCGCAGCGGTGAGGGCACGCCATCGCGCAGCGCCAGCCCGGGCAGCGTGCGCGCGCTGAAGCCGCGCATGACAGCGCGATTGACCAGCGCGACCGCCGCATCGAACGCGGGGATCGCGCCCAAGAGCGCAAGCAATGCCAAACAGTCGCGCGACAGTCCACGCGCGTACAGCAGCAGCAGCGGCAATGACAGCACGATCGCCGCGAGCAGCACGATAGCGCCGATGTAATAGGCCGCCGCGTTTGCCTGTCGCAGCCGATTGCAGCGGCTCCAGAACGAGGCCCGATAACCGATACTGGTCTCGAAGCGATACCGGCCGTCGCTGATCAGGTGATAACCGAGGTCCTGCGCTCGAATGCTGAGGCCCGCAAGCCGTGCCTGGCCGGCGGCGGCCAGGGCCGCCTGCGCGACCTCCAGCTCCGTCAACGCCGAGCCGCGCGCCAGCCGCTCGATGGCGCTGCGATAGGTGTTGCGCGTGGGAAAATCCATATCGGCGAAGTCACTTCCCGAGCGCAGCAGGGCATCGACCAGGCTGACGCTTTCGAAAAAGTCCGGCCAATCGATGTCCGAGAGCAGGCGCATACTGGTGATGATGTTGCGCACCGTGACATTGGAGGCGGCCTGACGTTGATGTTCATCGCGTACGAGCTGCTCGGAGCTTGTCCCCTGTGCCTTCAGCCGCTGCTCGAGCCATTGCAACGCCGGGGTCACACGCGGGTCCTGATCGCGCAGCCGCTGCAGTAATTGCACGACGAAGGTCGGTTTCAGGATGTAGCCGTCGCCATCGCGACGGCTCAAAGCGTCCGACTCGATCGCGCGGCCATTGACGCCCAGCAGCCGGTTTGCCACCTCGTCGGCGTCCTGGCGCTCAGCGCGGCGAGCGACGATGAGCGCGGTCGTGCGCCGCAGGTTCTCCACCAGCACGATGCGCAGCGTGATCGCCGCTGCCCACAGTTCGCCGATCGTCAGCGGCTGTACGCGCTGATAGGCGCTGATGAAGCGGCGCAGCGACTCCGGATCGAAGCGGCTGTCGGTGTGGGTGACAAAATCCCAGGCGATCGCGAATACGCGCGGATACCCCGCGTGCTGGCCGCTCGCGAGTTTCGGCAGCAGCCGATAGAAACTCGGCGGCAGGTCCTCGCGGATCTCGCGGATCTGCTCTTCCACGATGTGATAATTGTCAAGCAGCCACTCGGCAGCGGGCGTGACGGGGCTGCCTTCGGCCACGGCTGCGGCCATGGATCGGTAGGCGGCGAGCAGCAGCGACTCGTTGTCCCTGAGGCGCATGCCGACGCGGCCCCCGTCGCGGCGGCGCTGCGTCACGGGCTGCTCTGCCGCGAGGCTCGCGGCATGTTGCTCGAGGCGCTCGATGCTGAAGAGCTCGGCGCGCAGAATCGCGCCATCCTCCAACGGCGCTGCGCCGTCGGCCTGACCTAGCGCGCGCCTAGGCCACCACTTCAATCGCGCCGCTCTAGGCGCAGCTCACAGGGCGGCTGTTGGTGCGCAACGCAAGGGCCTTCAAGCAACATCGACACGATACCTCCGGCCCCTGCGGCCGCAATTTGCGGCCGCGCAGCTGGCTGCACTATAGCCCAAGGCCGCCAGCCGGTCCGTGCGCTGACGCACCAAGGCGCGGCGCGGGGGTGGCGATGGCCTATAGACTTTCGGCTGCGCGCGAGCGAGGCTTTCGATAGCGCTACGCACCCCCACGAGTCGTGAACGATGCAAGAGCAGGCGGTGAGCTCGGAGCTGCTGAGGAAAATCGATGCCTACTGGCGGGCCGCCAATTATCTGGCGGTCGGCCAGATCTATCTCTACGACAATCCATTATTGCGCACCCCGCTGCAGCGCTCGCACATCAAGCGCATGCTGCTCGGGCACTGGGGCACGACGCCAGGGCAGAATTTCATCTACGCGCACCTCAATCGCGCGATCCGCAAGTTCGATCTCAACATGATTTATATCTCCGGCCCGGGACACGGCGGCCCGGCGCTCGTCGGCAACACGTACCTGGAGGGCACGTACAGCGAGATCTATCCGCATGTGAGCCGCGATGAGGCGGGGCTGCGAGTGCTGTTTCGTCAGTTCTCGTTTCCCGGCGGCATCCCCAGTCACGTCTCGCCCGAATGTCCGGGCTCGATCCACGAGGGCGGTGAGCTCGGTTATTCGCTGAGTCACGCATTTGGCGCCGTGCTCGACAATCCAGAGCTCGTGGTCGCCTGCGTGATCGGCGACGGGGAAGCGGAGACCGGACCGCTGGCCACGGCCTGGCATGGCAATAAGTTTCTCGACCCCGTGCACGATGGCGCGGTGCTGCCGATCCTGCACCTGAACGGCTACAAGAT
>JBEKWD010000263.1:0-4491 GCA_049513435.1 Steroidobacteraceae bacterium
TATTCTCGGGTGCCGATTTTTTCCGTCCCCGCCGGCAGGATGAGGTTCTGGGAGGCGATGGCGTTCACGACATCATTTCCGGACAGGCCGCGTGCCCGCAGGGCGCGCGGGTCAAGGTCGACCTGCACCTGCCGCTGCTTACCTCCGAGTGGATACGGCAATGAAGCCCCGGCAACCGTGGCTAGCTGCGTGCGCAGGATGGTGTTGCCGAAGTCGAAGATCTCCTGCTCGGTGATGGTGTTGCTCGACAACGCCAGTTGCAGGATGGGGACGGTTGAGGCGTTGTACGAGAGGATGAACGGCGGGCTCGTCCCGGGCGGGGACGTCTGCAGCTGTGTCTGTGATACGGCGGTGATTTGAGCGAAGGACAGATTCGGGTTTACGCCGGGCTGGAAGAAGTACTTGACTACGGCGGTGCCATTGACCGATTGCGATTCGGTGTGCTCGACATCGTTGACCACGGTTTGAGCGGTGCGTTCCGAGAACAAGACAATGCGATCGGCTATTTCCTCGGGTAGCAGGCCGGTGTAGCGCCATATCACGGCCGTAATCGGGATGTTGATATTCGGGAAGATATCCGTGGGTGTGTTGATAATCGAAAAGACGCCGAGAAATACGATCAGCGCCGCAAGCATGATGAAGGTGTAGGGGCGCTGCAGCGCGACTCTGACGATCCACATGGCTACAGGATCGAAGCTGGGGCCGCGCACGTCAATGCCGCCGGCCGTGAGACGACGCTTGCAACATCTGAAGGTGACCGACTACAGACTGCCGGGCAGAATTGGTGTCAGGGTCGAAGCGACAGCTCGGGTCCGGCGCGCGCGGGCGCTACGGTCCGGCATTGAGTGAACCGCCAGGGAGGCACTATGCGCTTGAGTCAGGATGCAAAACTTTGGGTCGTTTTTTCGGCTCTGATATTGGCGGCATGCTCACAGAGGGATCCTGCGCAGAAACTGATCAACGACATCGATGCTGCGGTGAGCGCTGCCTCTCCGGACGCCGCGAAATACGTTCCCGACGATCTGATCGACGTGCAGAAGAAGGCGGCTGAGCTGAAAGCTTCGTTCGATAAGAAGGATTACAAGGCGGTCGTCAACGCAGCGCCGCCCGTCCTGGCCGCGGCCCAGTCGCTTGCGACCTCGAGCGCCGTGAAGAAGGAACAGGAAACAAAGAAGCTGCAGTTGCAGTGGGCCGCACTGGCCGCAGAGGTGCCTGGCGACATCAACGTAATTCAGAGCCGCATCGATTTCTTGGGCAAGCCGCGGAACAGGAAGCTGGCCTCCGGGGTAGACCTCGACGCGGCTCGAGGCAGCCTCGGGGATGCGACCTTGCTGTGGTCAAACGCCCAGCAGGCTTACACGGCCAGCCGATTTGAAGAGGCGATGGCCGACGGCAACGGTGCCAAGGGCAAGCTGCAGGCGCTGGCCGCTTCGATGAAGCTTGATTTCAGTCAGCCTGCAGCCGTGCAGGATACATCGCCGGGGCAGTGATCCCCTTGCGGGCGGGCAGATCGAACGCACGAACGTACGTCGACGTCAGGGTAGCTGTAAAAAGAAACTCGGCGCATGGCCGAGTTTCTCATCCACGAAAAGGGAGCGCGCTGGGTCTATTTGCGCGATTTACGTCCGCGCAATACAAGAAGGCAACCGGCCAACAACGTTAGCCCCGACATGGTCGAAGCCGGGTCAATTTCTGGAGTAGCTATGGTCGCAATGGCCGCTACGGGCGCTGCAAGCAAAACAAAAGTCAAAAGCCACTTAGAGCTGGTGTTCATTTGCTGATCCCCGTTATTTCTGCTCGAGAGTGCCGACATCCCTACTAACGTGATTCATATCACGAACCTCTTTCTCGAGCACGTTAATTTCCAGGCCCCGAATATGTTAAGTCGCTCTGGCAGGTTGGCTCGAGCGGTATTGGAGCGCAGTTTGCCGGCAAAGGCTCCAGCAGGCCGGGGCATCGGCCGCCGTTAAGTTGAAACGACCCCGGTTCAAGCTGCGGCTGCGATAGCCTTGAATAGGCGATCAAGCACACGTGCTCGTGGTGGGGAGAAATGAAAGACGTTCGGGCGGTCTCAATTGTCGGTGGTTCGGCGTGCTGCGAGGCAACCCGGTCCCTTAAGGGTCAGCGTCTGTTGGTAACGCAAGGCGTGGCGCTACCTCTGGCAACCTGCACGATGCCGGCACGGTGTAAATGCCGCTACCAGAAGTATTCCGATCGACGGGCAATCGACGATCGAAGGATGTTCGGCTCTACACAGCGCGGCGCGCTCTTTGGCATCAGTGAGCGCCGGAAGGCAGAAACGAGACGCCCTGCTAATCGCTAAGGACTGCAGCGATACTTCGGGGTTCTATTCAAGCGCCTTGAGCCAAGGCACACAGGCAGGCCGAAAAATCGGGCGGCCGACCTCTCTGGTTCTCGCAAAGCTGCTGCAGCCGAGAACCGACTTCGCGCCATTGAGCAAAGCATCAACGCGCTCGGCCAGGTCTCTGAGCCGCTTCAGCTCCGAGCCATTGACCAGGACTATGTTACCTGCATCGCAAGTATCGGCTATCAGGTCGAAAAGGCGCTGAAGTTCGGCTATTTCGTTGGCGGTCAGGACGCTACGTGTCCGCACCCGCACAACCTTAGGGCGAGCAACGACACCGCTCTCGTGGAGCTTGCTTATCGCTCTCAGTCCCCCGGTACTCATTGGCCCGAATCGTACGCGTCCTTTGCGAGCCGACCGGTGATCGAGTTCACAATCGGCGACGCGCTCGCCTGCACGAAGAATCACCAGCGCCGCATGCGAACGGCGTCGCGGGTCAGCAGCTCGCTCCGGGCTAGAGTGTGCGGATGGATACCCTATTGGGCTCGCCTGCCAGCGTTTGTCGCTGGCGCCAAGCGCTTTGCCTGACACTGTCCCTGTTGATATGGCCTGCGGCGCCATGGGCCCAGGAGATCTACAAGTCCGTGGACGCCACGGGTCATGTGAACTACAGCGATCAGCCGGATATGTCGAATTCGGCGGTGGAGGCGCAGCCCGAGAATGACGAGAGTGTCGCTGCGGGCATAAGTGCCTCCACGGCACCGCCGCCCCTGCCCACGAGCGATCAACCGCCGTGCCCCGAGGAGGGCGACCTGTGGACCCCAGGCTACTGGGCGTGGGACGGGGTTGCGTACTA
Source organism: Steroidobacteraceae bacterium (assembly GCA_049513435.1). Lineage (GTDB taxonomy): Bacteria > Pseudomonadota > Gammaproteobacteria > Steroidobacterales > Steroidobacteraceae > FEN-1191. Next base: position 3,162 of record JBEKWD010000263.1, read on the forward strand.
TTGGGTGCCCGGAGCCTGGGTTCCCCCGCCGCGTGCGGGCGTGTTCTGGACACCAGGCTATTGGGCCTACGCCGGCACCGTGTTTGTATTTCATCGTGGTTACTGGGGCCCGCAAGTGGGTTTCTACGGCGGCATCAATTACGGCTTCGGGTATGGTGGCATCGGCTACGTGGGGGGACATTGGGTCGGCAATGCCTTTGCGTACAACCGTGCCGTGAACAACGTGAACGCCAACGTTTTCCGGCATGTCTATGACGAGCCCGTGGTCAGCCACGAAGGCTACAGTCGCGCAAGCTACAACGGCGGACCGGGCGGCACGATCAATGTCCCGACCGCTCAGGAGCGACTCGCCGCTCAGTCACGGCTACCCTCGCTACCACAGCGCATTCAATTTAAACCGAGCCCCAACGCCGCGCCCCGCATTCCATCCGGCGTCGGTCACGCGGCGCTTGTACCAAACCCGACGGTGTCCCACACCGCGGCGGCATCGGCGCCGCGTCGGGTTACGACGAGTGCCGTAACTCAGCAGCGCGTGCCGGCGAATGCTGCCCTCCCGCCCGCGCCCGCGCCGCGACCGCGGCCGTCGCCATCCCCAACGATCAAATTGCTGCCTATCAAATAAGCGTGGCTCTCCGGCCTATCTGTGTTCCGTACAAATTCCTACGGAGACAGCACAATGTTCTTAAGTACTTGATTTATTGGCGCTCCCTACGAGATTCGAACTCGTGTTACAGCCTTGAGAGGGCCGTGTCCTAGGCCTCTAGACGAAGGGAGCGGTAAGCCGGGGGGCGTCAAAAAGGCGCGGTATTATAGGCGTGCATATTGATTGCTCAAGCTGGAATGACGATTTGAATGTAACCCTGCCCGCTGGCGCGACCGGCACTGTGCCACGCATCATTGCCCGCGCCGACCATAACGTCTCACGCTCGAATATTTCCAGTAATGCACTGAGAGTCCTCTACCGACTCAAGGACGCTGGATTTCAGGCATTCCTGGTCGGCGGCTGTGTGCGCGATGTGATGCTCGGCCGCCACCCGAAGGATTTCGACGTCGCGACCGATGCACTGCCCGATCAGGTGCGATCGTTGTTTCGCAATTCCCGGCTGGTCGGGCGCCGCTTCCGGCTCGCGCATGTCGTGTTCGGACGCGACGTGATCGAGGTGGCGACTTTCAGAGCCGCGAGCGCCCCGTTGCCCAGCGAGGAGCCTGTGCCCCAGGCCGATCCGGAAGAGGGCGAGGCGCCCGAGCTGGATGAGGAGTCTGAGCTCGACGACGAGGCCGAGCTCAATGGCATTGACCATGAGCGCGTGCTGGACAGTCACGGGCGATT
>JBEKWD010000264.1:0-4489 GCA_049513435.1 Steroidobacteraceae bacterium
GCCGGGCAAGCCTTAGGTGAACTCTCCGCCACAAGTGCCACTGCGGGTCCTCATCGGCGAGAACAATGCGGACCTCGCCATGACACTCGCGCTGTTGTTGGAGGAGACCGAGGATATACGCTGCGTTGCCAGCGCGAGCTCGAACAAGGCGGTAATGGCGGCGGTCGAGGCGCACGCACCCAACGCGTTCGTACTGGATCTGTCGCTGGATGATGGCTCGAGCCTGCCCCTGATCACGCAGTTGCGAGAGCGCTTGCCAGGCGCCGCCATCGTGGTCTACACGGGCCACAAGAATACGCTGCTCGAGCAGCACTGCTTGCAGGCCGGTGCTGACGCGATGATCGTCAAGGGCGGAGAAATCGAGGAGCTCACCGCAGCCTTGCGGGGCGCCGCGCAGCGATCCGCTCGCCGCTGAGCAACTCACGCGCGCGGGCGAATTTCAGCACGGCGGTTGAATTTCCTTCAGCTCAGGCACTAAAATGGCGGTTGGCCGGTGGACGGCGGGGGCTTGGGCCTTGTTGCCGTAAAGCCGCAGATAGTGCGGCCAAGTGCTTGATTTAAAAGCCCCACATGGGGCTTTTATTTTTTGTGCATGGGTTTGGCAACGGGCAGGTGGTTGAGATCGTGGCGCCGTTACGCGAACAGCTGATTGCGCTCGCTGAGCCGTTGCTCGCGCAACTGGGCTACGAGCTGGTCGAGCTCGATTATGCGGCGGGCCGTGCGCATTCGGTGCTGCGTGTGTTTATTGATAAGCCGGAAGGAGTCGGACTCGATGACTGCGAGCTCGTGAGCCAGGAGCTCGGTGCGCGGCTGGATATCGAGGACCCGCTGCCCACGGCGTACACGCTGGAAGTGTCCTCGCCGGGGCTCGATCGGGTGCTGCGAACGCCGGCGCATTTTCAGCGCTTCATCGGCGCGCGCATCTGGGTGGAATTGCGCGTCGCTCGTGATGGCCGGCGCCGCTACACTGGGCGGCTGGCAGCGCTCGGGCCGGAGGGCATTGAATTGACGGTAGATGGCGCCACAGTATCGGTGAGCTTTGCGGATCTTGCCCGCGCGCGACTCGCGCCGGAATGATCCTGAAGGCTGCAAGGAGAGCTCCTGCTTATGAACAAAGAGATCCTGATGGTCGTCGATGCTGTCTCGAACGAGAAGGGCGTCGACAAGGAGATCATCTTCGAGGCGCTGGAGGCTGCGCTGGCCTCGGCTACCCGCAAGAAGCACGGCGAGGACTGGGACGCGCGCGTCGCGATCAATCGCAAGACCGGCGATTACGAGACATTTCGGCGCTGGAAGGTCTTCGCCGATGATTCCAAGGAGCTGGAAAATCCGAGCGCGGAGCTGCGGCTCGACGATGCGCACGATCTGAGTGTCGATGCCGAGCCGGGCGGCTTCGTTGAGCAGCCGATGGAATCGGTGGCCTTCGGCCGTATCGCTGCACAGCAGGCCAAGCAGGTGATCGTGCAGAAGGTGCGCGAGGCCGAGCGCGCGCAGGTGGTCGAGGCCTATAAAGACCGCGTCAACTCGCTGGTCAACGGCGTGGTCAAGCGCATCGACCGCAATGGTATCTATGTCGATCTGGGCAGCAATGCCGAGGGCTTCGTGCCGCGCACCGAGATGATCCCGCGCGAGCAGCTCAAGCCCCAGGACCGCGTCAAAGCCTTTCTGCGGGAGGTGCGCGCTGAGCCGCGCGGACCGCAACTGTTTCTCACGCGCACCGCCCCGGAGTTCCTGATCGAGCTGTTCAAGCTCGAGGTCCCGGAAGTCGGCCAGGGGCTGATCCACATCCTGGCGGCCGCGCGCGACCCCGGCGTGCGCGCCAAGATCGCGGTGCGCAGTCAGGACCCGCGCATCGATCCGGTCGGCGCCTGCGTCGGCATGCGCGGCTCGCGCGTGCAGGCCGTGTCCAACGAGATCGCGGGCGAGCGCGTCGACATCATTCCCCACGACGCGAATCCGGCGCAGTTCGTGATCAATGCGATGTCGCCCGCGGAAGTGCAGTCGATCGTGGTGGATGAGGATTCGCACAGCATGGATATCGCCGTGGCCGAGGAAAAGCTCTCGCAGGCCATCGGTCGCGGCGGCCAGAACATCCGGCTCGCCAGCCAGCTCACGGGCTGGGAGCTCAACGTGATGACCGAGTCGGACGCCGAGGCCAAGAGCGATTCGGAAGCACGAGCGCTGGTCGAGACGTTCATGAAACAGCTCGATGTCGATGAGAACGTCGCCAGCATTCTGGTGCAGGAAGGCTTCTCGACCGTCGAGGAAGTGGCCTACGTGCCGGCGAGCGAGCTCGCGGGGATCGAGGAGTTCGACGAAGACATCGTCAAGGAGTTGCGCAACCGCGCCCGCGATGTGCTGCTCACGCAGGCGATCGTCAGCGAGGAGACGCTCGATCAATCGATGCCGGCGGAGGATCTGCTCATGCTCGAGGGCATGCGCCCCGACCTGGCCCTCGCGCTCGCGCGCCGCGGCGTGCGCACGCGCGATGAGCTGGCCGATCAGGCCATCGATGACATCGCGGACATCGAAGGCCTCTCGCCGGAAGAGGCTGGCGTGCTGATCATGAAGGCGCGCGCGCATTGGTTCGAGGCGCAGCATTGAAACGGCGCTGGCCCAGGGTAAGCATTTATGGCTGATGTAACGATTGCACAATTCGCCGACGTCCTGAAGGTCTCGGTTGACCGCTTGATCGCACAGCTGGATCAGGCCGGTATCAGCGTCTCGAGCCCGCAGGACATGATCAGCGAAGAGGCCAAGCTCGAACTGCTCACGCACCTGCGCCGCAGCCACGGCCACGACGGTAACGAGGGCTCCGCTCCTAGCCGCATCACCTTGCGACGCAAGACCCAGAGCGAGCTCAAGCTGGCCAGCAATCAGGGGCGGGCGCGCACGGTCAATGTCGAGGTGCGTCAGAAACGCACCTACGTCAAACGCGATGTGCTCGAGGGCCAGGCGCGCGCGCAACAGGAGCAGCTCGACGCGCAGCGGCGCGAAGCCGAGGAAGCACAGCGCGCGCAGAGCGAGAAAGCCGAGGCCGAGCGGCGCGAGCGCGAGCGCCAGGAGGCGGAAGCCAAGCGTCGCACCGAGGAGGAGCAGGCGCGCAAGAAGGCGCTGGAGGAATCACGACGCGTGGCCGAGCAGCGCGCCGCGGAGGATTTCGAGCGCGAACGCGCGCGGCGCGCCAACGAGCCCGAGCGCGAGGCGGCCCATGCGCACGCGCCGCACGCCCACACGCACGCGCACGCGCATGTGGCGCCCGCGGCACGCGAGGAGGCCGAGGACAAGCGCACGCGCTATGGCCGTGAGGAACTGCACATCGCCGGCGATGTCAGCGCCCGGCACAAGAAGAAGAAACGCCTCAAGGCGCGTACCGTCGCGGTCGGGGCCGAGACCAAGCACGGCTTCGAGATGCCCACGGCGCCGGTCAAGCGCGAAGTGGCTATCGGCGAGGCCATCACCGTGGCCGAGCTCGCGCAGAAGATGGCCGTCAAGGCCACCGAGGTCATCAAGGTGCTCATGAATCTGGGCGTCATGGCGACGATCAACCAACCGATCGAGCGCGACACCGCGGTACTGGTGATCGAGGAGCTCGGGCACAGCGCCAAGCTCGTGAAGCAAAACCAGATCGAGGAAGGCCTGCAGGGCGCGGAGGAGGCGACCGAGCAGTTCGTCGTGCGCCCGCCGGTCGTGACCGTCATGGGCCACGTCGATCATGGCAAGACCTCGTTACTCGATTACATCCGCCGCGCCAAGGTCGCCGCCGGCGAGGCCGGAGGCATCACGCAGCATATCGGTGCCTACAACGTCGAGACCCCACGCGGGTCGATCACATTTCTGGACACCCCGGGCCACGCGGCCTTCACCGCGATGCGTGCGCGTGGCGCTCGTGCGACCGACGTCGTGGTGCTCGTGGTCGCCGCCGACGACGGCGTCATGCCGCAGACCATCGAGGCGATCCAGCATGCACGCGCGGCCAATGTGCCGATCGTGGTCGCGGTCAACAAGATCGACAAGGCCGACGCCGATGCGGATCGCGTGCGCACCGAGCTGGCCAAGCAGGATGTGATTCCAGAGGATTGGGGCGGCCAGAACATGTTCGTGCAGGTCTCGGCTCGCACCGGGCAGGGCATCGATACCTTACTCGAGGCGATCCTGTTGCAGGCCGAGGTGCTCGAGCTCAAAGCACCGCGCACCGGTTATGCCGCGGGCGTCGTGATCGAATCGAGCATGGAGAAGGGCCGCGGCGCGGTCGTGACCGCGCTGGTCAAGCGCGGCATATTGCGCGCCGGCGATGCGATCCTGGCGGGCTCCGAATTCGGCCGGGTGCGCGCACTGTTTGATGAGAACGGCCGCAGCATCGCCGAGGCGCCCCCATCGATGCCGGTCGTGGTGCTGGGCTTCTCCGGCGCGCCCAACGCGGGCGATGAGCTGCTGGTGGTGGAAAGCGAGCGCAAAGCGCGCGAGGTCGCACTGTATCGACAGGGCA
>JBEKWD010000265.1:0-5418 GCA_049513435.1 Steroidobacteraceae bacterium
CGAGGTAAGCCTCGAGCTCGGCAGCGCCGGCCGTGAAGCAGTGCGCTACGCCGGCTGCGAATGCGCGCCGATGATTGCGCAATACCGCGAGGAAATCCTCGTGCGCATCGCGCTGATGCAGGAACAGCGGCTTGCCGACCTCGGTAGCGAGCTGCAACTGCCATTCGAAGGCCTGCAACTGCGCGGCTCGCGCCGAGTAGTCGCGATAGTAGTCAAGGCCGCATTCCCCGACCGCGACGACCTCGGGTTGCGATAGCAGCGCGCGCAGCAGCGGCAGGTCCTCGGCCGAAAACTCAGCAGCGTTATGCGGGTGCACGCCGGCGGTTGCATACAGCGTGCGCGGATAGGACCGCGCGAGCTGCACGGCGGCGGTGCTGCTCGAGACGCTTGCGCCCGTGATCAGCATCTGCGCGACGCCGGCGGCGCGCGCGCGCTCGATTACGGCGGCACGGTCGCGCTCGAAACTTGCGTGCGTCAGGTTCGCGCCGATGTCGAGCCATTGCATGGCGTTACTGTAATGCGGCGCGGCGAGGCCTGATATGATCGGACGCGGGAAAGTACACTCATCTGCCAGCGCACCATTGGCCCGCACTGAACAGAAATCGCAGCAATTGACGCTTTGGGGCGCACTTCCCAGCGAGCAGAGCTGGTCGGTGCGACAGAGCGTGCGCGCGCGCCGGCTCAGCGTGCGGGTGTTTCGTCACGGCGGGGTGGAGATCGTCGTGCCGCCGCGCACCTCGCCACAGCGTGTCAGCGCATTTGTCAGCGAGCATCGCGAATGGATCGAACGCCAGCGACGGCGCGCCGCACCCAGTGCGCATTGGCCGTTGCCGCCCAACAGCCTGACGCTCAGCGCGGTGGGCGAGCAATGGCGCTGTGTGCATGCCCAAGGCAACGGACGGGTGCGCGTGCGCGAGCTCATGCAGCATGAATTGCTGCTGCTCGGCGAGCTCGCTGATGCCGAGCAGGTACGCGGGGCGCTGAGCCGTTGGCTCAGACGGCGCGCGGGCGAGGGCTTCGAGCCTTCATTGCGGCACCTGGCGGCGCAGATGGGCGTCAAGCCGGGACGCTTGCAGGTGCGCTGCCAGCGCACGCGCTGGGGCAGCTGTTCGCGCCGCGGCACCATCAGCCTCAACGTGTGCCTGTTATTTCAACGACCCGAGGTGGCCCGTTACCTGATGATTCACGAGCTCGCGCACCTGCGCCACATGAATCATTCGGGGCGCTTCTGGGCCGAAGTCGCACGTCAGGAGCCGGACTGGAAGGCGCTGGATCGCGAGTTATTGCAGGGCTGGCGACGTGTGCCGGCCTGGATCCTGCCGTGAACGGGGAGCCGTTGGAGCCACCAGGGGCGAGCGCAGCGCCCGGGGCTGAATCCTCCTCGCACGTGCAGCTCGCCGATGAAGGCGTGCACTGGGATCTGGGCAGCTCGCTGTCCTATAGCCAGTATCTGCGGCTTGATCGGCTGCTCGATGCGCAGAAGCCGCTCTCGGGCGAGCACGATGAAATGCTCTTCATCATCGTGCATCAGGTCTCGGAGCTGTGGATGCGCCTGATGCTGCATGAATTGCACGGCGCGATCGAATGCGTGCGCCGCGACCAGCTCGGGCCGTCCTTCAAGATGCTCGATCGCATTGGACGCGTGCAGGCACAGTTGCTGGCAGTGTGGGAAGTGCTTGCAACCATGACCCCGGCGGACTACTCCTCGTTTCGCAACCTGCTCGGTCGCTCCTCGGGCTTCCAGTCGGTGCAGTATCGGGAGCTGGAGTTCACGCTCGGCAACAAGCACCCGGAGATCATCGAGGTGCATCGTCATTCGCAGCACGATTACGAGGCGCTGCAGCGCGCACTGGCCGCACCGAGTCTGTACGATGAAGTGCTGCGCCTGCTCTCGCAGCGTGGCTATGGAGTGCCAGCGCAGGCGCTGGCGCGCGATTTCACGCAGCCCTACGTGCCATCCAAACAGGTTACCGCGGCCTGGCTCGCCGTCTATCACAACGCCGCGAAGGACTTTGATCTCTACGAGCTGGCCGAACACCTGGTCGACATCGATCATCGCTTTCAGATCTGGCGCTTCCAGCACATGAAGACGGTGGAGCGAATCATCGGCTACAAGCCCGGCACGGGCGGCACCGCCGGCGTGTCCTATCTGGCCAAGGCGTTGCGGCTCAGGCTTTTTCCTGAACTCTGGGAAGTGCGCACCTCGATGTAGGGGCGGCCTGCAGCGTGCGGCCATAGCGGCGCCACAAGCGCCAGCCCAGAAGTAGCGCGAACATCGAGGCGTACAGCAGCGGCTCGCGATAGCCGCTCTTGAGCATCTTCCAGAAATGCAATGTGGCCAGCATCGGGATCACATAGATCAGCCGGTGCAATGTCTGCCAGCGCCGCCCGAGCCGGCGCATCATCTTGTTGGTCGATGTGATGGCCAGCGGCAGCAGCATCAGCAGCGCGGTGAAGCCCATCGTGATGAATGGGCGTTTGACGATATCTTCGATGATGGCGTGGGCACTCAAAGCCTGAAATACGCCGACATAGACGATGAAATGCAGCAAGGCGTAGGTAAATACGAACAGCCCGAGCATGCGCCGCACGCGCATGAGATTGGCGTTGCCCGTGAGCTGGCGCAGCGGCGTAATCAGCAGCGTGATCAGCAGTAGATTGAGCGCGGTCTTGCCCAGATTGTCGAGCACGAAGCGCACCGGATCGACACCGAGGTTGAAACCCGGCACACGCAGGCCGCTCGAGGCGAGGATGCCGCCCAGACAGCCGAGCGCCGGCACCAGGCAGGCGATGAAGATCAGCGGCTTGTAGTAGTAGCGGTAGCGCCGCTGCTCGGCTCGCGCGAGGGACACGGGATTGCCGGCTGCCGGGCTCAGTAGTTGCGCCGCAGGTCCATGCCTTGATAGAGGCTCGCGACCTGATCGGCATAGCCGTTGAACATCAAGGTTCGCTGCCGGCTGGCGAAGAAGCTGCCGCCGATGCGCCGCTCGGTCGCCTGGCTCCAGCGCGGATGATCGACCTCGGGATTCACGTTGGCGTAGAAACCGTACTCGTTCGGCGCCGCGATGTTCCAGGTCGTGCGCGGCTGGCTCTCGGTGAAGCGGATGCGCACGATCGACTTACCGTTCTTGAAGCCGTACTTCCAGGGCGCCATCGTGCGCAACGGTGCGCCGTTCTGCTTCGGCAGCTCGTGACCATAGAGTCCGACGACCATGATGGTCAGAGGATGCATGGCCTCATCGATGCGCAGGCCCTCGACATACGGCCAGGGCAATGCGTCGCTGCGCGCCCCGGGCAGCGCTGTCGTGAACTCGACGAATTTGGCCTTCGAAGTCGGATTGAAGCGCTTGAGCAGATCCGCGAGTGGAAAGCCGACCCAGGGAATGACCATGGACCAGGCCTCGACGCAGCGCAGGCGGTAGATGCGCTCCTCGAGCGCATGGGGCTTGAGTATGTCCTCGAGCGTAAAGCTGCCGGTTTTCTCCGCCTCGCCGCTGATCTGCACGTTCCACGGCTTGATCCTGAGTAACCCGGCATGCTCGGCCGGATCGGTCTTACCGGTGCCGAACTCGTAGTAGTTGTTGTAGTGCGTGATCTCATCGTAGGTATTGGGCTTGTCCTGGACCGAATAGCGCGGATTCGGTGTAAACGACAGCGCCGGCGTCGCTGGGGTCGAATCGGCCGCCGCGCGCGCGGCTCGCGGCGCCGCAGCTAGCAGGCCCTCAGCGAGCGCTGCGGCCAGCAGGGTGCGGCGCGAGTGAAATACCGACTCGGGTGTGATCTGCGAGGGCTGGATGTCGATAGCGTAGCGCATAGCGTTCATTATGGATCGCCCGGCGGGCACCGTCACATGAGTCGCCGCACCGCGCTCGGAAGTTCAAAGAATCTGCCCAGCGCTGGCTCGCCGCGACCAGTGCAGTGTCTGGATGCTCGCAGCGGCGCCGCGCAACGTCGCCGGTGAGGCGTTGATCAGGAAGCCATGCTGCGCCAATTGCAGATGAGGCAGATCCGAGCGGCTGTCGGCATACGCATAGACGCACTCGGGGCGCTCGCGCGCGATCAGCGCCTGCAGGCAGCGCAGCTTCTCCTCGCCGCGGCAGTTGGCGCTGGAGAGGTGACCGTCGAGCGTGCTGTCCTGGCGCCAGAGCACTTTGGTGCAGATCGTCTCATCGAATCTCAGCGCCGCGCCGATGCGAGGCACGTACAGATCGGTGCTGGCGGACATCAGTAGCAGTCTATCGCCCTGGCGTCGATGCGCCGCGATGGCTGCCAGCGCCTCGCCATAGAGCTCATGGCACAGGACCCGCGCCACGTAGCGCTCGGCCCAGCGATCGAGTGTCGGACGGCTCAAGCCGCCCAGCGCCGCGTGGATCAGCGCGCCCTTGATGTCGCCGTGATCGCGCTTGAATGGAAAGCGCAGCGCCGCCGGTACGGCCAGCAGCATGCGCGGCAGCCGCCAGGGTCGAGGCCAGAGATAGCCGCACAGAAGCAGTATGCCGCCATGGCGAAAGTAGTCGCGCTCCTTGGGCGTATCGATGCGCACTCGCACCTCGAAGCGCCGCGCCGCGCCACTTTGCGGTGTCGCCACCACCGTGGCCGCCTCAGCCGCTTTGGCGTCAAAGCCGGAGATCTCAAAGCGCTCCTGCCCGGTGAGCCCGAGTGAGCTGGCCGACTCGCCCGCCTGGAATTGCAGCGGCAAGACACCCATGCCGATGAGATTGGAGCGATGGATGCGCTCGAAGCTCTCGGCAATCACGGCGCGCACGCCGAGTAATAATGTGCCCTTGGCGGCCCAATCGCGCGAGGAGCCCGTGCCGTACTCCTTGCCGGCGATGACCAGCAGCGGCGTGCCGTCAGCCTTGTAGCGCATGGCTGCATCGTAGATGCTCATCTGCTCGCCCGTGGGCAGATACAGCGTCACGCCGCCCTCCGTGCCCGGTACCAGCAGGTTGCGCAGCCGGATGTTGGCAAACGTGCCGCGCATCATCACTTCGTGATTACCGCGGCGCGCGCCGTACTGATTGAAATCGGCGGGCTGCACGCCCTGTTCGATCAGATAGCGTGCGGCGGGGCTATTGCGTGCAATGTTGCCCGCCGGTGAAATGTGATCGGTCGTCACCGAGTCGCCGAGCAACGCCAGTACGCGCGCATCGCGGATCGCGGCGATCGCGGCCGGCTGCATGCTCATGCCGTCGAAGTAGGGCGGATTCTTGACGTAGGTGGATTTCGGATCCCACTTATAGACCTTGGCGTCTGGGACTTTGATGCCCTGCCAGCGCTCGTCACCGGCAAACACGCTGCTGTAATTGTCCCGGAACATCGCGGCATCGATATTGCGCAGCACCGATTCGCTGACTTCGCGCGGATCGGGCCACACATCGCGCAGGAACACCGGCTGGCCCGAGGCGCCGACGCCGA
>JBEKWD010000266.1:0-4470 GCA_049513435.1 Steroidobacteraceae bacterium
AGCGATCGAGCAAGGCTCGTCTTTATCCCCGCCAGGCGCACCGGACACGGCGAATGCGCCGATCATCTGGCCGCCGACCATAATTGGAATTGCGCCCTGCCGTGGCGGACCGACCAGCGGATCGGCGCTCAACTGCGCCATGAACGCCGCGTCGGTGTTGGCCTTGGCGGCAGCCTCACCGCTGGTGATCTTGTACTTCAATACGGTCTGCGCCTTGCCCATGGCGATGCGCTGCGTAACAGCTGCAGCACCGTCGCCCGAGATCATTGCAATCGGCACGCCGGCGGAATCGACGATCAGCGCGGTCACCTTGTAGCCGTTGCCAAGGCAGGTCGCAATCGCAGTCTGCGCGCCTTCGATCGCGAGGGCCACGGAAATGCCGCGCGCCCGCGCCGGCCGTGGCGCTCTGGCCTCATCATTCGAAGGCGACAGCGCCATCGTCGGATAGGGCACATAGCACGGGCCCACTTCGTTCTTTGCTTTGAAGCCCGGTGCGAGAATACCGCAGTCATTCCAGAACGGTGCGGCTTCTGCACGCGCGATATAGCGCACGAACGATGCTGCAGCATCGTTCGCCATCGTGCCTGAGAGCACGGCGGCGGAGAAGTCAATGTGCATATTCAGCGAGGTGGGAAACATGCCGACCAAATCGACGGCGGGATTGCCAAGTTGCTCGCTGCGCACGCCGCCCGCGTAGGGCACCGCGCCACTCGCGACTCCATTGGCCGCGCCTTCTTTCAACGGCTTGCCGATAATCCCCTTGAATTCAGCTCGCTTCAGCATGGACTCGACCATTTGGCCGGAAAGACTTTGCGTTGCCGGGTCGTTATAGCCAACGCTGCCGGCCGCGCGTAACGCGCTGCCAAACTTCCTCGCCGTAGAGATATCGGGGTGGGGCGCCCCGGTTTTGGCGATCAGGCCGAATAAGGCGCGCCCGACGGGCACGTTCGTGCCGGGCTTGACCTTGCCGGAGATGTCCTTCATCTCGAGCAGGGGCAGCAGAACTACATCACCGGGCGTGTTACTCATTACGTCATTCTTAATCACGCCGATGGTGCCGCTGATGATGTTGACTCGATTGCCCGTCTCGAGTGTCCAGGCGTTGGCTAGCTTCCTGAGTCCAGCCGTGGTGACTCCAGGCGAGAATACGGTTAAGTCGGTGGCCACCGCTGCAACCGGTACCAGCAACGCAAGCAGCACGGTGAACAGAATCTGGCGCATGGAATCACCCCTTTTTACATGCGAATTAAAGCAATCGTGAGCACTCTAACCTATGATACATCGGCATGCCGCGCACTAACTTGATGAACTTAGTGGGAACCTTGAGCGTGGCTATGCTCATGAGCTCATGGACTCCGGTGCGGGCCGCTGCGCCTGTATTTAAGGCTGAACTCGATCCGGTGGCCTTTACTCTGGCGACCAGGAGCAACGTCGCCGGTATCGGCAACGTCGAGGGCAGCCTGGATGGGTATACGCTCAATATCACCGGAAACTTCTCGGGTCTGCCCTCGCCCGCCAGCTCAGCGCACCTGCGCATAGGACTGGCCATGGGGGTGCCGGGACCCGTGATCGGCGAGCTGAATGTCACGCAGAGCCCCAATGGGGTCATTTCCGGCAAGGTAACCCTTAATGATGAGCAGGTCGCAGCCTTGCAGCACAACGCGCTCTACGTGCAACTCGAGAGCGTCAACGCGCCGAACGGCAACTTATGGGGCTGGCTAGAACAAGCTCATTGAGCGCCGGCGATAGCTATCGAGGGGTGTGCTGATGTCTGCCTCGGCAAAACTATTCGTTGTCGCAATCGTCGCGCTGCTGGCTGCGGCCGGTTACTACGCCTATACGGCGCACAAACCCGCTGCGGCCGGCATCTTCACGGCCGCGCAGGCCAAGGCGGGCCAAAGAGAATATGGCGTCAATTGCGCGCCCTGCCACGGCAACGCCCTCAACGGCGGTGCCGGACCCGCTTTGGCCGGCGTAGGTTTCATGAGCGCCTGGGGACCGAAATCGGGCGGCGAGCTTTACCAATATATTTCGACTTCGATGCCGGCCGGAAATCCAGGCACTTTGGGCCAATCAAGCTATACGGCCATCACCGCATTCATTCTTCAGTTCAACGGCGCCGGCCCCGGCGCACAGCCTTTCAACGGCAGTACGGATCTTAGAATTGCGGCCCTGACGAGTCGAAAGGGCCCTGCTGCCTCGCCGGGCGTCGCTAGCTCGGCGCAGCCGGAATCATCGGACTTTCCGCCCGTGCCTGTGCGCTGGGGTCTGACCGTAGCGGGCTCGGTAAAGAACTATGTGCCCGTCACCGATGAGATGCTCGCGCACCCTTCCGACGCCGAGTGGCTCATGTACCGCCGCAATTATCAGGGGTGGAGCTACAGTCCGCTGAGTCAGATCAACACGCACAACGTCAAGAATCTACAGCTCAAATGGGCCTGGGCGATGAATGAAGGAGGTGCCACCGAAGTGACGCCGATGGTGCACTCCGGGGTGATCTTTCTGTCAAATACCTCCAACACCGTGCAGGCCCTCGATGCTCGCACAGGCGAGCTGATCTGGGAAAATCGCCTCGGTCCGGCCTCCACCATCGCCTACGGCGGCACGCGCAGCCTGGGGCTCTACCAGGACAAGGTGTTCGTCGCAACCACCGACGCCAAGTTGCATGCGCTCGATGCCCGCACCGGCAATGTCGTCTGGGAAAGCGTGATCGACAAGCCGCCCAAGAGCGAAACGGGCGGCGTCATCGTGATTCACGGCAAGGTGCTGGTGGGCCTGACAGGCTGCGATAGCTACTCGGCCACCAATTGCTTTATCAGCGCTTTTGACGCCAACACAGGCCAGCGCGACTGGATATTCCACACCACTGCGCTGCAGGACGAGCCGGGGGGCGATACGTGGAACGGTCTACCCAATCTGCTGCGCGGCGGCGGGGATACCTGGATCGCAGGCACCTATGATCCGGATTTGAACACGACCTACTGGGGCGTGGCGCAGACCAAGCCGTGGATGCGTGCCAGCCGCAAGACCTACGGCGCATCGACTCTTTATTCGAGCACAACGCTGGCATTGGATCCCGACACCGGCAAACTTAAATGGTATTTTCCGCATGCGCCCGGAGAGTCGCTCGATCTGGATGAAGTGTTCGAGCGTGTGCTCATCGATCATGGTCAGCAGAAAACACTCATGACGATCGGTAAGCCCGGCATTCTCTGGAAGCTTGATCGAGTCACGGGCAAGTTTCTCGACGCCAAACAGACCCAGTTGCAAAACGTGTTTGCCAAGCTCGATCCGAAGACGGGCGAGGTGACCTATCGCCAGGACATCCTGGATCAGAAGATCGGCGAATGGATCGCCTCATGTCCTGGGCCTGAGGGTGGACATGACTGGCAGGCCGTGAGCTACAACCAGCCGACGGATCTGCTGATCATTCCTTTGAGCCAAAGTTGTGTGCTCATGCAGGGACGCGCAGTGGAAATGAAGCTAGGCGGAGGCGGAACGGCTGGCTCACAGCAGTTCTACTTCATGCCCGGCACACAGCAGAACATGGGAAAGCTCGTGGCGTATCGCACCAGCGACATGCAAGAAGTCTGGTCATTCCAGCAGCGTTCGCCGTTCCTGACAGCGGTGCTATCGACCGCGGGCGGCGTGGCGTTCGTGGGGGACTTCGATCGGCACTTCAAGGCAGTGGACGTAAAGAGCGGCAAGACACTGTGGCAGACACGGCTCGGCAACGGTGCCGAAGGCTATCCCGTGGCCTTCAGCCTCGACGGCAAGCAATATATTGCCGTCACATCGGGCCTGGGCGGCGGCAGTCCTGTGCAGAAACCCACTACCATGCTGCCTGAAGTGCATCGTCCTGCCACCGGCCAGCAGCTCTACGTATTCGCGCTTCCGGATAGCGACTGACAATCCGCCTCGTGTGAGGGCGCCCTGCCGGTTGCCAAAAAAAAGGCCGACCCTATCGGGTCGGCCTCCGGTTCGCCGCCAGCGTCCGTTAGTTCGCGATCTCGAAATTGTGCATGATCGTCGGACGCGGATTGAAGGGAATGCGTGTCGACATCGGCGCGCTCGGATCGTCACCCGCGCGGTGCCAACGACCCCGGGCAGCGGTGATGATGTCGCCCGGCTGCGTGTTGAAGTAGGGAACGCCCTCGATCTTGATACCGATGCTGCCTTCCATGACAAACCAGAACTCTGTCCAGTCGACATGGAAATGGCCCTTGTTAGTCTCTGGGGGCACCGGCGCCGCTGGGCCACGCAGGATATTGCACGTGAAATGGTCGTCCCAGACGAACTTGTCGCTATAAGGCTTGTCGTCGATCGCAACCTGCTTGAAGAAATCCACATAGGTCGGATTGCTGTCCTTGTCTTTGTTCGGACCCGGCGCGCCGGTCACCTTCAAGTAGGTGACGCCGGGGAAGGGATCGGGCGTCTCGGTAGCTGGATAGAGTGGCGGCGATCCGGCCT
>JBEKWD010000267.1:0-4470 GCA_049513435.1 Steroidobacteraceae bacterium
TATGCCTCAACACGTCGACTCGGTCGGTATCCCAACTGGCCGCCTCCTCGAAGTAGCCGCTGAGATCGCCGCAATCAACTGCGTCGGCAGTGCTCATCGCGCGGAGCGCTCGATTGCCGGAGGCGCGAGCGCGCCCGGAGCCGTCTCAACGTTAATCGGCCGCAGATGACTGCCACAACGCACATCCTGCGAAGCACATGCCACCTGCAGCACCGCAACACTCGTCACAAGTACCCACTTCACGCCCTTCCCCTCCCAATATCGAGTAGCTGCGCTTTCGGTACCTCCGCGAATCAGTCCTCTCGCCACGACGGAACGGTGGCCGATGTCGCTGAGGGTCTCGATGATGTAACGTTCACCCTGTCCATAGCCGCTACAGCAGTGTGTGCCACTCCGTGGCGAATCAGCCCTTGGGCGTGACCGGTACTCCACGCCATAGCCCGGCTCACGACGCTGAAGCTGCTTAGAGCCAATCCACCGGCCAAGCCCGCTGCAATGGGCATGATCTGGCGCATAAGCAAAAATACGAGCACCGATATCAACATCATGTCTAGCGCATCCACTGTCAGAATCGCAGTGCCCAGGGCAGCGGTCTGCGCTGCATAGGATTCAACGATCTGCAAGAGCAGCGCCGCGACCAGCACCGTGAGAATGGAAATCAGAGCATACGTAGCTAATTGCGCAATCCATGCCTCGAAGTAACGTCGAGTACTGTCAAACAGCAGCATTGCGACGAATAAAGGTCCGATCGCCAGCAACAATGCTGAGGCGATACTGGATAGCGAGATAAGAAACATTGCATAAACGCACAACATGCCGATCAATAGCCAGACGATCGCGCCTGCCAGATAAAATCCGAATTCACCGCTGAAGACTCCGCCCTTGTCCCAGAGCTGCTCAGCCACTGATCCGCCCCGCTGCCAGATGGCATCGATGGTATCCACGGGATCGGACGAACCAATGACCGCCGCCGCCAGCTGCGCCGGGGCGACGTAAAACGTATCGACGATTAACGTGTTGTAGAGCCAGAGATGAAGGGCCACGCCAAGCACAATTACCAACACGACAATGCGCTTTATACCAGTTGCCAGTGCCTCTTCGGTGCGCCCGGTAAGCTGCAGGTAGCCCCAGCCCATCAGGTATATCGTCGATAGCGTAATGATGGCTGGTTCGAGTGCATTCGCTACGCGCGCAGTGTTGTTTCCGATATAGCCGGTCAATGTGGCGTTGAGCCAGCTCCAAAATGTCTGAAAGAAACCCATCGCGGCCCGCGTAACGCAACCTTAGGGCGCAATCGGCTCAAAGCGAGTCGCGAAGCGGCCATGACCCGCCACGATTTGTTCGCGTTGACGCTGTTGCAAGGCCCACTCTTGGGCAAGCGCAGTTTCAAATAGCACTTGAAGCTTGTTTTGTTCATTTTGAAGCATGCCTTGCTCAGCGCCGATGCGAGCCTGCAAATCGAGGATCCCCTTTGGATCCTGCGCTGTTGGAATCGCGTTGATCAGCTGCTGGACAGCGCTGAAGCGTCCGCTCGTGTTACTAAGTGCATCTTGGGTCAATGCTTGCAGCAGAGCGATCGACTGGCGCCCCGAGTTAATTTGAGAGCGTTCGTCTGGTGTCAAAAGCGCGAGTTGCGGCGCTGTTAGAATTGCGTTGGTACTGAGATTAGCCTGCATCGTCTCGGCCAGGCCACCGTAGTCCCCAGAGCCTCCCAGCACGGCGCTCAATTGTGACCAATTCGCCGGCAGATAATTACGTACGGTACCGCTTAGCAACGACTGCATCCCCCGATCTCCAGTCAATGCCTGGTACTGTGCCTGCGCTTGTGCCAGCTGCCCCCGTGCGGCCTCGAGCTGAGCGGCCAGCGTCTGCGCTTGCTGTATCAGTTGAGCCACAGAGGCGACATCAATCACCGCAAATTGCGCATGAGCGACTTGATTCATGAGCAATAGCAATCCAGCCAAACCTAGTCGGCGGCTTGTCAACGGCATGTTCTGACCTCCTCTTCATGCGTGGGAGCAATCACGGAAATACCGTTGCTTCGCACAAAACTTGGTAACCAATCGTCCACCGCGGTTCCGGTCGAGGCAATAATCTGGTGCATCCGTTGCACCTCTTGATTTCGACCGGAAATGACTTTTAGTTCCGCATCAAAGCCCTTGAGATCGAGCTGACAGACAACGCTTTGATGAGCCTGTTTGATCAAGAACATCCGTGAGCCCGGTTCGAGTTGTTCTTTGATAAGTTTGTATTCGCGCTCCGTCAGACCGAGCCCCGTCATGTACTCCTGGGCATCGGCGTCGGAATTTGGGAAAAAGATCTTGGTCGCAGTCTGCTCGATAATCGTCCGGCTGATCGGACTGTCGAGAACGTCACTGGCGCTTTGTGTCGCCAGACACATCACTGCGTTGAGTTTGCGCCATGTTTTTGGCCCGTCCTTGGCGAAGCCCTCAAAGGCCGGATCACCCAGCAGGCGCCAGAATTCGTCCATCCAGCAGACTACTTTTCGACCGTCGAGCAATTCACGCACCAAGTGAAACAGATAGAGGGTCACCGGGGCTCGGGTACGTTCATGATTCAGGAACTCGGTTACGTCGAAACCAATGGTCGCGTGTGTGCTCAGACGAGATAACAATGAATCCGCGGCGTTATCGAAGACCCACGCATAATCGCCCTGAAGCGCGCCGCACCATGGAGTCAGCCGCGCGTGCATTCCCTCTGGATCGGTCGGATCCAGAAACTCGATTAGGCGCGAGAGTCGTCGCATTCCACTCTCTAGCGCCAAAGTACCGTGCAGTGCTTGCTCTAAATCCTGCTGTTGGCGCACCGAAAGCGGTTCATTGCCAGAGGATCTGACCAAAGTGCGAAGCCAAAGCTTCAAGAACTCTACGTTCGCTGGGCTAGGAGTGAGCTGCAGGGGATTAAATCCAGTGGCTACGCCGTGCTTCAATGGCAGATATTCACCGCCGAGGGCTCGCACCAGGATTTCAAGTCCCCGATCCTTGTCGAAGATCACCTGCGTAGCACCTAATCGGTCCAACATCGCAACCAGGAACCCAATCAAGACGGTCTTGCCCGAACCAGTCGGTCCACACATAAACGTATGGCCCGTGTCTTTGCGGCTCCCCCCATCCGGATCGTGTGGATCGCTGGCATGCAGTGAGAAGTAATAAGGCGAGCGTGCGTTGGTCGTGAGCAGAGTCAGTGCATCGCCCCAATGATTGCCGGTTGCCCTGCCCGCCGGATAATTATGAAAGGCGACCATGGCAGCGAAGTTCCGTGATGAAATGGGTGCCTTGCGCGCGCGCATCGGGAAGTTTCCAGGCAACTGTCCCCAGAAGGCGGCCTCGAGCGCTAGATCCTCCCTCGCCACGGTCATGCCGGTGTCGGCGAGCATAGTGCGCGCCAACGCCACACTTTCATTAAGAAGTTTTAGCCTGTGCGCTCCGGAGTTGTAATCGTCACTCGGAATGTCCACCATCACTTGAAGGGATAGATGATGATCTCCCATCACAAACTCGTTGCTACTGAGCGAATCTAGGGCGCTCTTGAGTTCCTGAGCCTGAGACACGCCAAAGTCGCCTGCGTTGGCAAGACGATAAAATTGACGTTGTAATAAACCTTGGCTTGCGCTCTTCGATAGAAACGCGAACGACTGCGTCAGCACGTAGGACAATGGGGCCGAAAGCAGCCGGTTGTACATACCGACGACATTTGGCGTCGGATACTCCTTGATGCCCAGCATGGCCGCGGCTCTGGTTGCAGTCGGGGTTCGGTATTCAACAGCCTCCGCGCCGAAGAACAATCGAGAAGTGGCCATTACCTCATTGACAGGCATGCGCGTGAGCGGCACGCGGCGCCATTCGCCATTTATGAGGTAGGCAAGAAATTCAAGTACCCCGGAAAAGTGATTGCCACCAGAGCGATAAGTGCCGAGCTGTTCGGGCTCGTAACGCGCCAGTCCCGTTTGGATCGTCTGCGAAAGCTTCGCGCAGGCCTCCAGCGCGTCGGTCGTCTCCGCTCGCGGCGCGTCCTTATGCAACCGATTGATCGCTTTGGCAAGCAGTCCCGTCGCGATGCTTCCCGCCGACCTGTATACAGTTGACAAGTAGAGCTCGTTGACCATGAGGGATTCATGAGCAAGGCGCTCGCGATACTTGTTGAGCAGCGCAGCGGCGAATCCACTGCCTGGCTCGCGCAACCATGGCGTGGCCTCGCGGCGCCGAATGACATGCGTCCAAAGGGCGACATTTGGGCTCGCGATGTTTCGCCATAGGATATTCAGTCGTTCGTGCCAGTTGTTGAGTTGCTCATCATCGGCGCTTTCGAAGCTCACGCCACCAAGTCGAAAGACCTGTACATAATCGAGTAGGCATGTACGAACAACGCTGTCGCTGATTTGCACGGTGTACGGTATTCGATCGGCGGCAAGGAGCTCCCGCCTCAGCCTTCGCGTGCGGCCCGTGGCAC
>JBEKWD010000268.1:0-4436 GCA_049513435.1 Steroidobacteraceae bacterium
TACGATCACTGCCGTCGTGCTCGGTGCCGACGGCCAGACGCTGTGCAGCGCACCGGCTGTCAGCTTCAGCGTGCAACGGCCCTCATTGAATTCGCCGCAATCCCCCGCCAAAGGCCACTGAGCTCGCCATCGCTCGCGGAGCCGCGCGATGGCGATTGAATATTTCGCCCCCTCGCCGCTGTCGCATTTCGATCCGGCTGATTTGCTGGACGTTCTGGCGACCGGCGTGGTTGTGCTCGATTCGCAGCTGTGCGTGGTGTACGCCAATGTCGGGGCGCAGGATCTGCTGGCCGTAGGCCTGAACCAGGCGCGCGGGCGACCGATTACCGAATTGTTCGCCGATTCGCAGCCGCTGTATCTACTGTTGCGCCGCGCGCTCGAGCGCGGCGAGCCTTGCGCCGGGCACGAGCTATCCTTGGCGCCGATCGCGAAAGCAACGCACCGCGAACCGGTGGTGGTCGACGTGACCGTGACGACGCTCGAGGGACAGGTGACCGGCACGCACCTGTTGATCGAGCTCGCCGATGCGCGTACGCGGCAGCGCATTTCTCGCGAGAGCGAGATGCTCTCGCGGCTCGACGGCAGCAGGCTCATGGTTCGCCAGCTCGGCCATGAGATCAAGAATCCGCTCGGCGGACTGCGCGGCGCGGCGCAATTGCTGGATCGCGAATTGCACGACGGCTCGCTCAAGGAATACACCACGGTCATCATCAGCGAGGCGGACCGGCTGCGCTCGCTGGTCGACAGTATGCTCGGTCCATCCCGGCCGCCGCAGAAATCACTGGTGAACATTCACGAGCTGTGCGAGCACGTGTTTCATCTGCTGCGCAGCGAAGCGCCCGAGCAGCTCATCATCGAGCGCGATTACGATCCGAGCCTGCCCAATGCCCAGTTTGACCGCAACGAGATCGTGCAGGCTCTGCTCAATGTGGCGCGCAACGCCATGCAAGCGGTCGATCCGACGACGGGCCGCGTGACGCTGCGCACGCGCGTGCTGACGAACATCAACATCAGCACGGTGCGCCACAGGCTGGTGGCCAACATCCAGGTCGAGGATAACGGCCATGGCGTGCCGGCGGAACTGCAACGCAGCGTGTTCTACCCGCTGGTAACGACGCGCCCCACCGGCAGCGGCCTGGGTTTGGCGGTCGCACAGGACCTGGTGTCGCGACATCACGGCATCGTGGAGTTCGAAAGCCAGCCCGGTCATACCATTTTTTCTCTATTACTTCCGTTAGAGGGGGCCGAATGAGTTCTCAACCACTGCGGGTCTGGCTGGTCGATGATGATACCTCCATACGCTGGGTGCTCGAGCGCGCGCTGAAGAACGGCGGCATGGCGCCCAAGACTTTCGATGCCGCTGAGCCGGCGCTGGCCGCGCTGCGCAGTGACACACCGGATGTCTTGATTACGGATATCCGCATGTATGGGCAGTCCGGACTTGACCTGTTACGACGCGTACACGATACGCATCCGGAATTGCCGGTCATCGTGATGACGGCGTATTCGGATCTGGGCAGCGCTGTCTCGGCCTATGAAAGCGGTGCGTTCGAATATCTGGCCAAACCGTTCGACATCGACCACGCGGTCGATCTGGTCAAGCGCGCCGCCGCGGCCGACCTCGGACGGGTCGAGGGCAATGTGCCCACGCCGACCATTCCGGAATTGCTAGGTCGCGCGCCGGCGATGCAGCAGGTGTTTCGTGCGATCGGGCGTCTGGCCCGATCGAGCGTGAATGTACTGATCACCGGTGAGTCCGGTACCGGCAAGGAGCTCGCGGCCCGCGCGCTGCACGATCACAGTCCGCGCGCCAACAAGCCGTTCATCGCGCTCAACACCTCGGCAATTCCCGCCGAGCTGCTCGAGTCAGAACTCTTCGGCCACGAGAAGGGCGCTTTCACTGGAGCGGACAGTTTGCGCCGTGGCCGTTTTGAGCAGGCCGACGGTGGCTCGCTGTTTCTCGATGAGATCGGGGATATGTCGACCTCGCTGCAGACACGACTGCTGCGCGTGCTGGCCGAGGGCGAGTTCTATCGCGTCGGCGGTCAGACGCCGATTCGTGTCGATGTGCGGGTGATCGCCGCGACGCACCAGAATCTGGAAGAGCGCGTGCGCAACAACCAGTTCCGCGAGGACCTGTTCCATCGTCTCAACGTGATCCATATCGAATTGCCGCCATTGCGCGCGCGCCGGGAAGATGTGCCGGATCTGCTCGATCATTACCTGCGCTTTGCAGCGCGCGAGCTCGGCGTGGAGACCAAGGTGCTGACCGATGAGGCACGCACGAAACTCGCGGGCTATGCCTGGCCAGGAAACGTGCGCGAACTGGTCAATCTGTGCCGCCGCTTCACGGTGCTGGCACCGGGCAACGAAATCCGCTCGGAGGACTTGCCGCCGGAGATTCTCGGTGCGGTTGCCAATGCCGCGCCCGAGCAGGACTGGACCTCGGCGCTGGAACATTGGGCCGACCGACAGTCGCTGTCGCCGCCGCGGCCCTTGCTCGATGACGCGCTGCCGGCTTTCGAGCGCGCGTTGATTCGGGTCGCGCTCAGGCACACCCAGGGCCATCGACAGGAGGCGGCGAAACTGCTCGGGTGGGGCCGCAATACGCTCACGCGCAAGCTCAAAGAGCTCGGCATGGACGACATCGACGAGCAGACCTAAAGGCGCGCTGCGCTCGGTGTGGTCCGAGCGCCTCAGCGCCGCTGGCGAAAGTCAGCCAGTATCTCGCGCGCGGCGTTGTGTCCCGGCGCGCCGCTGACGCCGCCGCCCGGATGCGTGCCCGAGCCGCACATGTACAGGCCGGGCAGCGGTCCGCGGTAATCGGCATGTCCGAGCATCGGACGGGCCGAGTACATCTGATCGAGCTGCATGGCGCCATGGAAAATGTCGCCACCGATGAGCCCGAAGGTGCGCTCCAGGTCCAGCGGGCTCATGATCTGGCGTGCGAGCACCGAGGCCGTGAAGTTAGGCGCGCAGGCGTTGACGGTATCGATCATCAGATCGGCGACGCGCTCGCGATGCGCATCCCATGACTGCCCGTCAGGCAATTGCGGCGCGACGTGCTGGCAGAACAGGCTCGCCACGTGCTGTCCGGCCGGCGCGAGGCTGTCGTCGAGTGTCGAGGGAATCAGCATCTCGATGATCGGCTGCCTCGAGCAGCCGTAGAGCCGCGCATCGAAGTAGGCGCGTTCCATGTAGCTCAGGGTCGGTGCAATGATGATGCCGGCGGTATGGTGATCCATCGGCCTGCGGCCCGGCCGACAACTGAAGTCCGGCAGCTCGCTCAAAGCAACGTTGAGCCGGAATGTCCCGGAACCGCAGCGCCATTGACTGATGCGCTCCCGAAATGCCGGCGGCAACAGCGCCGGGTCGAGCAACTGCTCGTACAGTAGTTTTGGATTGAGGTTCGAGATCACCGCGGCCGCACGCATCGTCTCGCCCGCGCCGGTGATGACGCCCACGGCGCGACCGCGCTCTACGATGACTTCACGCACCGGGCACTGCAGGCGTATCTCAACGCCGCGAGCGATCGCGCAGCGAGCCATCGCCTCGCTGATCGCGCCCATGCCGCCGATCGCGTGGCCCCACACGCCGCGCCGGCCATGGATCTCGCCGCAGCTGTGGTGCAGCAGCACGTAGGCGGAGCCCGGCATATAGGGACTCGCATAATTACCGACGATGCCATCAAAGCCATAGGCGGCCTTGATCGGATCGCTCTCGAACCAACCATCCAGATAATCTCCAGCGGATGTCGCGAACAGGCGCAGTAGCTCGCGCTGCATGTCGAGCTCCAGGCCGCGCAAGCGAGCCCCAACACGCAGCGCGCGCCACAACTGCGGCAACGCCGCTCGCCAGTCGCCTTGCACCAGGTTCGGCGGTGTCTCGAGCATGAGCGCGCGCAATACATCGGCGATCCGATTAAGCCGCTCGCGGTATGCCTCCAGACGGCTCGCGTCGCGGCGCGAGAACTTCGCCACCTCTGAGCCGGTCACTTCAGCGCCCATGCACAGATAGCGTCCATCGGCGGTCGGCAGGAAATTGTCGAGCCGGCGCTCGACGATCCGCAGCCCATAGCGCGAGAGTTCCAGATCGCGCATGATTTTGGGGTTCAGCAGCGAGACCGTATAGGCCGCCACCGAATTGCGAAACCCGGGGTGAAACTCCTCGGTCACCGCAGCGCCGCCGACCAGGTGGCGTCGCTCAAGCACTGTGACCTTCAGGCCGCCCGCCGCCAGATAGGCGGCGCATACCAGACCGTTGTGGCCGCCGCCGATGATCAGCGCATCGCACTGAGCGCGGGAATCTGGCATGAAGCTGCCCGTCAGGGCCGGGCATCCCAGCCCGGGCGCCAGCGCGCCGCGCTGCCGAGTATCGGGATGCGGTTCACAAAGCGCAGCGCGCCATGCTGCTGGATCCACTGCGTGTATTGCTCA
>JBEKWD010000269.1:0-4433 GCA_049513435.1 Steroidobacteraceae bacterium
GAAGTCCACGTGGCCGGCCAAGCCCGAGTAAGTGACCATCACGATGTGGTTGCCGAGCGTGCAATCGTGCGCCACGTGCGTGTAAGACATGAACAGATTGTCATCGCCGATGCGCGTGAGGCCGTTCTCGGGCGTGGCGCCGCGATTGATCGTGCAGAATTCACGAAAGACGTTGCGATCGCCAATGAGCAAGCGCGTGGGTCCGCCGGTGTACTTTTTGTCCTGAGGGGCCGCGCCGATCGAGGCGAATTGGAAGATCTTGTTGTCCGCACCAATAGTGGTGTTGCCGGTAATGACCGCGTGCGGACCGACCCAGGTACGCGCTCCGATATGAACATCCGCGCCGATGACGCTGAAGGGGCCGATCTCGGCATCAGCCGCGATGTTCGCGCCCGCCTCGACGATCGCGCGCGGATCAATCACGGCTCTTCCCCGAGACTCTGCGCCACCGGGGCGCTCTTCAGATCCGGCGCGATCATCATCTGTGCGTGCGCCACCTCCTCACCGGCCACCTCGGCGACGGTCGCCAAGCGCCAGATACCCTTGAAGCTACGCTCGAACTGCGCCTGCAGAATCAGCTGATCGCCGGGCTCGACGGGCTTGCGAAAGCGCGCCTTGTCGATGCCAACAAAATAGAAGCGCGTCTTGTTATCGGGTATCTCATCGGCGCTCAGAAACGCCAGCAGACCGGCCGCCTGCGCCAACGCCTCGATGATCATGACCCCGGGCATCAGCGGCCGATGCGGGAAGTGCCCGGTGAAATACGGCTCATTGAAGGTTACGTTCTTGAGCGCCCGGATGCGCTGGCCGGGCACGTACTCGAGCACACGATCGATCAATAGGAACGGATAGCGGTGCGGAAGCCGCAACATGATCGCGTTGATATCCAGCTGGCTCGCCTCATTCATCGTGCTGATCCTTCTCGGGATTGGGGCGTGTGGCTTCGCGGTCGGCCATGCGCTTGAGCTGCGCCACCACGCGGCGCCAGCGCCGCGCGGGCTCGAGCGGAATGCCGCTCGAGTACACGCCGGGCTCCCGGATTGAACCCGAGACCATCGCCATGCCGGTGATCACCACGTCATCGCCAATCACGAGATGACCGGCGATGCCGCATTGGCCTCCGATCATGCAGCGTGCGCCGATGCGAGTGCTGCCGGCGATGCCGGTGCAGCCGGCGATCGCCGTGTGCGCACCGATCTGCACGTTGTGGCCGATCTGAATCTGATTGTCGAGCTTGACGCCATCGCCGATGAGCGTGTCATCGATTGCGCCCCGGTCGATCGTGGTGTTCGCGCCGATCTCGACATCGCTGCCGACGCGCACGCTGCCAACCTGCGGCACCTTGAGCCAGGCCGCGCCTTCGCGCGCATAACCGAAACCGTCCGAACCGATGACCGCCCCGGCATGGATCAATGCACGCGCGCCCAGCTGCACGCGCTCACCGAGCGTGACACGCCCCACGAGTTGGCAATCAGGCTCGATGCGCGCGTGCGCGCCGATCAGACACGCCGGGCCGATACGGCAACGCGCTGCGATCTGAACGCCCTCAGCGATCACGCAGTACGCGCCGATTTGCGCGCTCGGATCGATCTGCGCATGCTCATCGATCAGCGCGCTGGGGTGCGCACCGGGCCGCAGCGGCGCTTCGGGGTACAGGCAGCGCGCAATGCGGGCATAGAGCGCGTGCGGATTGGCGCTGATCAACGACGCGGTCGGACTGTGATCGGCGTGTCGCGCCTCGAGCACGACGGCCGCGGCGTGCGTCTGCTTGAGCTGCGGCAACAGCTTCGGATTGGCGAGGAAGCTCAAGGTACCCGGTCCAGCCGTACCGAGCGGCGCCACCGCTTCGATCTGGACGTCCGGATCGCCGCGCAACTCGCAACCAAAGCGCACTGCGAGCTCGCCGAGCGCGATGCTCATCATGCTACCGGCCCGCGTTCAGAGGCTCTTGGCGCCGCGCTGCATCGCCAGGGCGCACATCGCAGCGCTATTTGCCGTTCGGCTTCGTGGCTGGCGTCGGCGCGGCCGCGCCTGCGCCGGAGGCGGCAGGCCGCACGCTCTGCGACTGCAGGGCCGTGAGCACCTGCGGGGTGATATCGAGGGTCGGGTTGGCGAATATGACGCCGTCGGCCAGGACCAGATCAAATTTCTCGGCCTGCGCATAAGTCTGTACTTGCTGGACCAGCGCCTTTTGCAGCCGCGAGAGCTCCTCGTTCTGCCGCGCGTTGAAATCGTCCTGATAAGCCGTGACCTTCTGCGAGAGCTCGCGATTACCATCGCGCAGATCGCGCTCGAGCTTGCTGCGTTGATCCACCGACATCGTCGCCCCGTCCTTCTGCAGCGAGTCCTCCTTAGCCTTCAACGCCACCTGCTGGCTCTGTAATTCCTTTTGCTTGCCTGCAAACTCGCCGCGCAGTGCCTCCTGCGCCGCCTTGGCCTGCGGGGATTCCTGCATCAGGCGCGAGTAATTGACCACGGCAATCCTCAGATCGGCCGCCGGGGCCGCGACCGCGGCCAGCGACAATATCCCGGATATCACAACCCACCAACGACGACTCATGCCTGCTCCTGTAATTCGTTTATACGTACGCCCCATTCCAGATCGCGCCTAGAATGACTGGCCAACCGAGAACTGGAAGCCCTCGGTTCGGTCGGGAAATTGCTCGCCGATCTGCTTGGCTGGGTTCAGCGCGATGCCGTAGCTGAAGCGGAAAATACCCAGCGAAGGGGCCACCCATTGCACTGCTAAACCGGTCGAATCCCTGAGCGCATGATAGCTGAATTTATATTCGACGGGGGTTTCCAGATCCTCGCCAACGTACTTGGTGCCGTCATTGGAAAAGACGTTCCCCATGTCATAAAACAGGCTCACGCGCGCACTGGTCTGCCATTTTTCCGGCGTCGGAAAGATCAGCTCAGTGCGCGAGACCGTCTCCATGTTGCCGCCATAGGGATTGCCGTTGGTGTCAACCGGTCCCAGCGTCTCCTCGGTATAGCCGCGCACGGTATCCGGTCCGCCGCCGTAGAAGCGCTTATAGGGCGGCAGCCCGACGGTCGTGCCCAGGCCCTGGCCGTAGCCCAATAGCAGTTGCTCGGACAGCAGCAAGTGGTGCCAGAGCGGCAGGTACCCCACGAACTGGTAGCTGGCGACGTAGTAGCGCACATCGAAACCCGGCGGCACATAGGTGAGGCTCAAGGCACTGCGCATGCCCCGGTCGGCGAATAAGGCGCGGTTGCGCGAGTCGTATTGCCAGGCCACCGACAGCTCGACGAGGTTAAATGCCGTTCCGGCCAGCGCCGTGCTCGACGTGGTCGTGGTGCCATCGGGCTCGATATAGGTCGAGACCGCCTCACCGTTGTAGGAATGGCCGTTAGCCTGCACCCAGTCGACTGCCTGCTGCGCGCTGCTGGCCGCGAAGGTCAGCAGATTCAGGTGCTGCAGCGAGGCCCCGGCACTGATGCCCTGATACTCGGTGATCGGATAGCCGTAGGTCATTCCAAGGGATATGTTCTTCGAGCTGAAGGCGGACGACTCCGCGACGTACTGCGTCGAGTCGCGATAGCTCAGCGAGATCGTGCGCGAAAGGCCATCGACGGAGCGATAGGGATCGGTCTGGGTCAAGCTGTAGATCTTGTTGTACGCGCCCGAATCGACGTTGAGGGAGACGAAATCCCCGCCGCCGAAAAAGTTACTGTCGCTGACGTTGCCGTTGAGCACGAATTTCTGTGAGGCCGAGTAGCCGATACCGCCACCGAGCGTCGCGCTCGGACGCTCCTTGATCGCGAAGTTCACGTCCACCAAATCCGACGTGCCGGGCACCGGCTCGGTGGTCATGTCTACGCTCTCGACGAACTGCAGGCGCTGCAAGCGCTGCTTGGAGCGCTCGAGCGACACGTTCGAGAGCCAGGCGCCCTCGAGCTGGCGCATTTCGCGCCGCAAGGTCTCGTCGTCGCTGCGCGTAGTGCCGGTAAAATTGATGTGACGTACGTACACTCGGCTGCCCGGGTCGATGAACAACGTCAGGTTGACGATCTTTTTGGCCTCGTCAATCGAGGGCACCGGCTCGACTTTGGCGAAATAGAAGCCCTCGGCGCCGAGCCGGTTCTTGATCAGCTCCTGCGTGGCACTGATGGCCTTCTGCGAGTAGATCTGTCCCGGTGCGACCAGCAGCAAATGCTGCAGCTCGGCCTCCGGGGCGATCAGGGTGCCGGCGAGCTTGACGTCACCGATCCGGTAGATCGTGCCCTCGGTAATGTTGACCGTGATGAATATGTCGCCTTTGTCCGGCGCGATAGCGACCTGCACCGAGTCGGTATGAAAATTCGCGTAGCCGCGGTCCTGATACCAGGCCTGGATCTTGTCCAGATCCCCCTGCAACGTCTCGCGCGCGTAGCGATCGTTCTGCCTGATGAAGGTTTCAATGGTCGGCGTA
>JBEKWD010000270.1:0-4423 GCA_049513435.1 Steroidobacteraceae bacterium
AAGCGGCGACTTCGCACGCAAAGGGGGTATCGATCAGTATCCGTTCATGCAGAAACTCATGCAGAATCCGGCTTATACGGATTTCTGGTCGCTGCAGGCCGTGGACACATGGATGGCGGCTCGGCCGCTCACCGTGCCCACGATGCTCGTGGTCGGTCAATGGGACCAGGAAGACTCGTACGGCGCCCCAGCGGTATACAAAGCGCTCAATCCCAACGATAAGACCAACGACATGGTGTCACTGGTGATTGGGCCGTGGCGTCATTCCGGCGTCAATCATTACGGTTACGAGCTCGGCGCCCTGACCTTTACCGGCGACACGGCCGACGAATTTCGCGCCAATAACATGAAGCCCTTCCTGGATCATTACCTCAAGGGTGCACCCGATCCGCATACGCCGCACGTGCTCACCTATGCAACCGGGCTGGATCGCTGGGAACGCTCGCCCAGATGGCCGATGGGAACACTGACGCCGCTCTACCTTGGCGTGGGATCCACGGCCAGTTTCGCCCGTCCCGCGGCTGGCGGACATGATGACTATGTGTCGGATCCTTCAAAGCCCGTGCCCTTCATTCCGCGCCCGATCAGCATGAACGATCGGATGCAGTGGACACAGTGGCTGGTGCACGATCAGCGCTTTGTCTCGGACCGTGCGGATGTGCTCGTCTATCAGACGATGACACTCGACAAGGCTGTGCACATCATGGGAGCGCCGCAGGTCGATCTGTACGCCGCCACTTCAGGCACGGACAGTGACTGGGTGGTCAAGCTCATCGACGTCTATCCGAACGATGTGCCGGAAAACCCGGATCAAGGCGCAAAGCCCGCCATGGCGGGCTTCGAATTGCCGATCGGTATCGAGATTTTCAGGGGCCGCTACGCACATGGCTTCAACCGGCCGCAAGCCCTGGTTGCAGGCAAAGTCGAGGAATACAAATTTGGGCTGCCGAATGTCGATCACGTGTTCCTGCCGGGTCACAAAATCATGATCCAGGTGCAGTCCAGCCTGTTCCCGTTGTATGACCGCAATCCACAGACTTTTGTCGATAACATCTTCAACGCCCGTTCAGGGGACTACCGGGCCGCAACCCAGAGCATCTATCGCGGCGGCGCCAATGCCAGCAGCGTGCTGTTACCGCTAGTGCAATAACCCGTGCCACAATGCGCTCCGGTTGCGGGAGGGGGTGCTTCATGTCCGATTTTCCGATCCATCGCCGTGAGCTTCTGATCGGCACGGGCGCTGCTCTGGCCGCGCTGGCCACCG
This sequence comes from Steroidobacteraceae bacterium, assembly GCA_049513435.1. GTDB lineage: Bacteria > Pseudomonadota > Gammaproteobacteria > Steroidobacterales > Steroidobacteraceae > FEN-1191. Next base: position 1,265 of record JBEKWD010000270.1, read on the forward strand.
TCAAAGTGTCTGGGATGAGCGCGTCACCACCGGGACGCGATCCGGAAGGCGGCGCACCCAGTCCCGACCAGCAGCGCCGCATGAAATGGTGGCATGAGGCCAAATTCGGCATGTTCATTCACTTTGGCCTTTATGCCGGCCACCAGCGGCATGAATGGGCCATGGAGAATGAAGCGATTCCGATCCTGGAGTACCAGAGCTTCACCTCGCTCTATAACCCCCAGCCCGGTTCGGCCCGCACCTGGGCCAGGCTCGCGAAGGCCGCCGGCATGAAATACATGGTGCTCACGAGCAAGCATCACGAGGGCTTCTGCAATTGGGACACGAAGCTCACGAACTACAATGCCGTGAAATTCGGACCCCGGCGCGATGTATTGCGGGAATTTGTCGATGCCGGGCGCGCCGAAGGCCTGCGGGTCGGATTCTATTATTCACTGATGGACTGGCATCACCCTGACGGTGCGCGCTGCCAGAGCGATGAGGCGGCGCGCCTGCGCTTCGTGGACTACACGCATGGCCTGATCCGCGAGCTCATGACTCAATACGGCAAGATCGACGTGCTCTGGTACGACGTTTCCTGGCCGTTGGATGCAAACGGCTGGGAATCCGAGAAGATGAACCAGATGGTGTTCGCACTTCAACCCGACATCATCGTGAATAACCGCAACCGGCTCGCGGGCGACTTTTCCACGCCCGAGCAGGACATTATCGCCGCCGGCGGCGGACGCGCCTGGGAGAGTTGCATGACGCTCAACGACTCCTGGGGCTATCAGCGAGCCGACGATAACTGGAAGTCAGCCCGCACGGTGATCCGCAATCTGATCAGCTGTGCGCGCGATGGCGGCAATTATTTACTCAACATCGGCCCGATGCCGGATGGCTCTGTGCCGCCGGAGAGCGTGCGCATACTGACCGAGGTGGGCGAGTGGATGAAAGCCAATGGCGATACCATCTACAAATCCGAGCCCTGTAACCCGCGCAGGAGCGCCTATGCCAATTTCACACGCAGTGGCAACACGCTCTACATGCACGTGCATTTCTGGCCGGGCGGCGACGTGTCCATTTCCGGTCTGAGGGTCAAGGCTCTCTCGGCCAAACTGCTCAGGACCGGCGCGCCGGTGACGATCAAGCAGGACGACTATCGGACGCATCTGATCGATCTGCCGATGCAAGCTCCTGACTCGCCCGTCACGACAATTGCTATTGAGTGCGAGGCGACGCCGGTGCAGGACACGGACTTTGTGCGTAACAATAAACCGCGCGCCGGCGTTGGAATTTAGCGAATCGAGCTGTGAATAGTTTTATCGGCCGCGGCCTGCCGCTGTGCCTGGGCGCCACGCTGCTTGCCGCGCTGCCCGCCGCTGCGCAGCGGCTGCCGAGCCTGGCCGATCAGATCGCGCAAGTCACCAACTCGCTGCCTGCGTCGTCGCAGACCGTCATCACGCGGCTGGGTTCGTTCAGTCGCCTGTCGGATGGGGAATGGCGATTTCATGCCGGAGATGTGCCACACGGCGAGGACCCCAATCTGGATGACCGCGGCTGGCCAGTGGCGACGCCGCGTAGTCATGCCGGCGTCGATGCGCTCTGGTATCGGCGCTGGATCGAGGTTCCGAAGAACTTCAACGGCTATGATCTGAGCGGCGCGCGTATCTGGTTCCGGTTTCAGGTTTATGCCAACGGGCCGATGCCGCAGATCATCTATTTCAACGGCCGCCGCGTGGCGCTTGGCGATGATCTGGAACCCATCGTGCTGTTCGATAATGCGCGGCCGGGAGATAAAGTGCTGGTGGCCGTCAAGCTGCAGCACACCGCAGACGAAAAAACCCTCGGTGGCGCCGACTTGAGGATCGATTTCGCTGCCGAGCGTCCCAATCCCGAGGATCTGCGTCAGCAATTCCTGTCCGCCGCAGCGTTGCTGCCCAGTCTTTCCACAAATATACCGGCTGATCAGGCTACGCTGTACAAAGCCATTTCCATGGTGGACCTCAAGGCGCTGGACGCGCATGACCGGGCGAGATTCGACGCCTCGCTCAAGGCGGCCGCAGCGACATTGGTGTCGCTCAAGCCGGTGCTGCAACAGGGCACGTTTTTCGAGACCGGCAACTCGCATATCGACGCCGCGTGGCTCTGGCCCGCAACCGAAACCGTCGACGTCGTAAGGCGCACCTTCACGACCGCGCTGCAACTGATGAACGAATATCCCTTCTATACCTACACTCAGTCGGCTGCAGCCTATAACGAATGGCTGGCCACCAAATATCCTGCCCTCAACCAGCAGATCAAGCAGCGCATCAAGGAAGGGCGTTGGGAGCTCGTAGGCGGCATGTGGGTGGAGCCCGACCTCAATATGCCGGACGGCGAATCCCAGGCCCGATCGTTGCTGCTCGGCAAGCGCTATTTCCAAAAAGAATATGGCGTCGATGTGCATATCGGCTGGAATCCGGATTCATTCGGCTATAACTGGCAGACGCCGCAGATCTATAAAAAATCCGGGATCGACTACTTCGTCACCCAGAAAATGGCCTGGAACGACACCAATCAGCTGCCTTTCAAATTGTTCTGGTGGCAGTCGCCGGATGGCAGCAAGGTGCTGAGCTATTTTCCGCACGGTTATGGCAACACTCGCCTCAATCCCATCCGAATGTCGATCGATCTCGCCGCGGCGCGCGAAGCGGCGCCCGGTCTGACACAGCTGATGGATCTCTACGGCATCGGCGATCATGGCGGCGGCCCGACGCGCTCGGTACTCGATGAAGGCGCGCACTGGCTGGACGGCAACCTGCCCGTACCGAACTACAGGTTCGGCACCGCCGCTGAGTACTTCAAAACGGTGGAGCAGAAACTGAGCGCGCAGTCGCCGATCTGGGACTATGACCGGCTCGCCAAGGGCTACTCGCCCCCACCCGCACCGCCAGCGGGCCAGATCGCGATCCCGACGATGCAGAGCGAACTGTATTTTGAGTATCACCGCGGCGTCTTTACGACGCAGGCCAACCATAAGCGCAACATGCGCGAGAGCGAGGAACAGACTCTGAATGCAGAGAAGTACGCCTCCCTCGCCTGGCTCGACGGTGTTGCCTATCCTGCCGATGTGCTCACAGACTCCTGGAAGAAGGTCACTTTCAACGATTTTCACGATCTCGCGGCCGGCTCCGGCAT
>JBEKWD010000271.1:0-4415 GCA_049513435.1 Steroidobacteraceae bacterium
GGTACGAGCGCTCGTATTTTAGCAGCGTAAATTTTTGGACCATCGAGCCGGATGCGTCTCGCAGTGGTTTCGGTGCGCGGCAGCATGTTGTCTCGCCGCTCGAGAACTTAGGCCAGCACTTCAACTTGAACTACTTCGATCTGATCATCTGTAATGGTGTTTATGGATGGGGACTTGACACGGCCGAGCAATGTGAAGCGGCGTTTTCGCAATGCTACCAATGCCTTTCAGCAAACGGATATCTGCTTCTAGGATGGGATGATTTACCTCGGCGCGATCCCGCACCGCTTGCGGCAATTCATAGTCTGGATAACTTTCGCAAGTACCCATTCCCCCCGTTGGGTACGTGGCGCTACCGTACTGATACACCCTATCGACATACCTACGACTTTTACCAGAAATGATCCCCACCCTAGGCAGCCCGTGCGGCCGGTAACTCTTCCATGACCGAACAATCGATCTCCAATAGGTTAACCGTAGTAATCCCGACAATTGGTCGAGATTGCTTGCGCGATTCAGTGAAAGCCATCGCGAACGGCTCCATGCTTCCCGCCCAACTCGTGATTGCACATCAGGGCCCGATCGGCGCACTGGATAAAATGCTACAGGAGTTCGCGCAGCTTGGGTTGAACGTACGCTACATTCACTCTGATAAAACCGGCCCCGGTCCGTGTCGCAACGACGGCATAAGCTGTGTGGCGACAGACTTCTTTGCGACAACGGACGATGACTGCCTCGCCGACTCTGAGTGGATAAAGGAAGTAACGACGGCACTCACGCAGCATCCGCGCGCCATCGTCACTGGCCGAGTACTTGCGAGTGAACCGGGGGCGCCTTCGGTAGCCACCTCGCAGCAGGCACGGGTATTCACCTCCGCGCCACTACAAGGCAACCACTTCTGTGGCGGTAACTTTGGCGTCGCACTTGCCATCTTCAATGACGTAGGGCCATTCGACGAGTCGGAGCTGGTGAGGTTCTGCGAGGACCCGGAATGGGCATATCGCGCCCTGGCGAAGGGATATCGCATCCACTATTTGCCGCAAATTACCGTGACCCACCTACATTGGCGAGACAACAAAAACATGGAGATGGTGTACAGGAATTACGCTCGATCCCAGGGCGGCTGGTTTGGTCGCCGATTGCGCCAGGGAGACATGTCATTTCTCGTGAGACTCGCCTACGAATTGATGCGTGGTGCGAAGAGATGGTTCGTGGGCAGCTTGAATGGCGATTATCTTCGTAAGGTCAACGGCCGCGCTTACGTGGTTGATTTGTTGCGTGGCCTCGGCGCAGGCTTCAATCGGCAGTAGACCACATCGATTCCGATTTGCGCCCCGCTTAGCCCTTTTCACCAGCATTCAGTCTCCCCGTAACTGTGCCACACAGCGACGAACGCCGCGCCGGTCGTGCCATGCTCTGGAATGGGCTGCAGAAGGGGCTGTCGAAGGCCCTCTATCTTCTGGGTACGCTCGTACTCGGACGACTGTTGACACCGCGGGATTTCGGACTCGTCGCCATTGCCATGGTCGCCGTTACCACCGCGATGGGCGCTACCGAGACCGGAATGACCACCGCAATGGTGCAGGCGCCCGAGCGAGAGCCGGCGCACTACGATCTGGCTTGGACCGTCAACTTCATTCGCGGTGCAATCGTGTGCGCGGCACTGATGATCGCCGCGCCGTTAATCGCGAGACTGTTCAATGAGTCCAACGCCGTGCCCTTCATACGCCTGATGGCGTTGGTGCCACTCATTTCCTCCGTCGCCAGCCCGCGCCTTGCTGATCTCATCCGCGAACTGCATTTTTCCCGGCTAGCCGCGATCGGACTGAGTGCGGTCATCGTTGAACTCATTATCGCCGTATCATTGGCCGGTCCGATCGGTGGCCGGGCGATCATTCTTGGCAAATTGGCTGGTGTGACAACGCTCACCGTATCGAGCTACATTGTCGCACCACACACGCCGGCGTTTCGAATACGCCACTCCGCGGGTCGTCACCTGATCGCGTTCGGACGCTGGATCTTTGCCATCGCAATTCTCGGCGTCGCATCCGATCTTTTTCTCAAGGCACTCATTTCAACGCGGCTCGGCGTGGCCCCGCTCGGTTTATTCTCGCTCGCCGACAAACTCGCGGAAACGCCCAATCAGTTAACAAACGAGGCGGTCGGCGGCGTCGCACTGCCACTGTATGCAAGATTACGATCGGATGCACCACGCCTCACCGCCGCACTGCGCTCGCACTTGATTGCTCTCATGTGCTTCTTGATGCCAGCCACAGCGTTGCTGATAGCGTTGGCGGGACCGCTTGAGGTGAGAATACTCGGTCCGGCATGGGCCGGGGCGTCTCCCATGGTCGTGTTGCTCGCTACCGGCTATCTATTCGAGCTCATCTTCCTGGCGGTAGCACCCTTACTGACCGCCATCGGTGCAGTTCCGCGATTGTTTCTCGTAGACGTGCTGCAATACGTTGTGCTCATCGCCGCGGCTATCACACTGGTTGGATCGCTTGGGTTGGCAGCCATCGGCATTGCAAGAATTCTCGCAAGCCTAGTCGTCGTGGTCGCCGGGGTGTGGGTCGCGCCACCGATCTTCGCGCCCATTGCTGGTCCACTGGCGCGAGCGGGCGGCGTATTGATACTTTTATCCGCGCTATCCGGTGCTGTTGCACGGCTTTTGGTTGCAGCAATTCCGGGCGCAGCGGGCGTGATAGTGGGCGCCGCAGCTGGCGCTGCCGTGTTCCTGGGGGCGTCCTGGCTCACGGATCGGCCGCTCCGCATTGGCATCCGCGAGTGCCTGGGAGCTTTCTTTCCCATACTGGCCCCCAATCCAACCAGAATTCCATAGCGCTGCTGCGGAACCTGAGGATCGAAGGTGAAACCGCTGCAAAGTGCAGCGCCTCAGCCGCGGGTACAGAGCCACTTCTGTGATACATTCGAAATGACCCAGCCCCTCCGAAGCATTATCATGATGAATCGAGGAGCACCGACCATTGTCGATCCAACCGGACCTGTCGATCATCGTTCCCCTTTACAACGAAGAGGACAGTGTCGCGCCATTGTATGCCGCGATCATCAACGCAGTCGCTGCATTCGGCGTTACCTTCGAGATCGTGTTGGTAGACGATGGCAGCAAAGACAATACCGTGCAGCGCGCGGTCGAGCTGGCGCAAACGGATAGCCATGTCCGGATTGTTAAGTTCCGGCGCAATTACGGCCAGACGGCGGCGATGGCCGCCGGAATCGAGTACGCCACCGGCAAGATTTTGGTAACGATGGATGGCGACTTGCAAAACGATCCGGCGGACATCGGGCTATTGCTGGAAAAAATGCAAGAAGGCTATGACATCGTTGTCGGTTGGCGGCATCAACGACAGGATAAGCTCATATCTCGCAAGATCCCGTCTCGCATAGCAAATTGGCTGATCGGTAAAGTGACCGGAGTGCCAATCAGGGACAACGGTTGCTCCTTGAAAGCTTATCGTGCCTCGCTAATCAAGGGTATACCTCTATATTCTGAGATGCATCGCTTCATTCCGGCGATGGCCGCCATGGCGGGACCGCGCATCGCCGAAATAAAGGTTCGACACCACGCGCGGCAATTCGGCAAGTCCAAATACGGTCTGTCGAGAATTTATAAAGTCAGTCTCGATTTGCTGGTAATCAAGACGGTTGCATCCTTCACGTCTCGACCGCTGCTATGGTTCAGTCTACTGTCGTTGCCGGTCCTCGGCTTCGCTTTGATCGCGTTCGCCTATACGGCGGTGGTTGTGCTGATCGACGGTTCGCCCGTGCCGCTGCCAGTAGCTGGCTGCGCTCTGATCTTCTGCGCATGCGCCATCATGCTGGTGTCCAGCGGAGCCCTGGGCGAGCTCGTCTACAAACTCGGCGACGTTAGAGAGCGGGATTTCTCACGCTTGACTCAGCGCATCGACGACCATTCGTCGGTCAGTCAATGAGAGCACCGATGCAGGATCATGACGTCCCTATAGAACTCTCCGTCTTGATTCCAGTCGGTAAGCGCCATGGGGATATCGCCGAGCTCTATGCGGAATACAAGTTGGCACTCGAGCAGCTGGGAAAGCGCTACGAGGTGATTTTCATTCTCGATGGACCAAACCGGATCCTTGCCGATGTACTGCGGCGCCTCCAGACGGAAGACGAGAACATCGTCGTACTAGGCTTGACACGCGCATTTGGCGAGTCTACGGCGCTAATGGCAGGTTTCGAGCGCGCGCGCGCGCCAGTACTCATGACATTGCCGGCATATCACCAGATTCAGAGCGCCGACATTCCCCAGCTGTTCGGCGCGCTGAGTTCGTATGACCTGGCGGTTGCCCGTCGCTGGCCGCGTGCCGGCGGCCCCTGGGAATCGTTGCGACGTGCAGCGTTCCACGGCCTCGTTTCTCGAGTCACCGGGT
>JBEKWD010000272.1:0-4403 GCA_049513435.1 Steroidobacteraceae bacterium
GTTGGCTGACCGCTTGTCAGGGCGTGGGCATTGGGGTGGAGAACTGCGCACCCTACATCCGCGAATGGATGCTTCAGGAAAGATCATGAACGAGAGCCCCAGGTGCGCTTCGCAGCGCGAAATCGCTGATAGCTCTCTGCTCAAGTGTCATATCGAAAACTAAACTGAAATGGAGAATGCTAATGACCACCAGGACCGGACTCGACGCGTTGCTTACGCCGGAGCGCAGCGTGCTGCTGCTCGTCGATCACCAGGCGTTTCAATTTTCCAACCTGCACAGCCATGACCCGACGCTAATCATCAACAACGTGGTCGGACTCGCGAAGGCGGCGAAGGCGTTTGGCGTCCCTACGATACTGACGACCGTCACCGAGGAGCGCGGTGGGTACCTCCTCAAAGGCATCCAGGATGTCTTTCCCACGCAGAAGCCGATCAATCGGACCTTCATCAATACATGGGAAGACGTACGCGTCGTCGAGGCGGTAAAGAAGACCGGGCGGAAGCAGCTCGTCATCGCGGCGCTGTGGACGGAAGTCTGCCTCGCGATGCCGGTGATCCAGAGTCTGGCCGACGGCTATGACGTCTTCTTCGTCACAGATGCGTCCGGCGGCGTATCACGAGAGGCGCACGACATGGCGGTTCTGCGGTTGACGCAGGCCGGGGCCGTGCCAATCACATGGATTGCCGTCATGAGCGAGTGGCAGCGCGACTGGGCACGCGAGGCGACAGTCCCGGCCATCGCTGAGATCACCGTTGCTCACGGCGGCGCCTCGGGTGTCGCGTTCGTGTGGGAGCAGCAACTGCTCAACACCGGGCGGAAATAACGCCGCAATGCACCCGGCGCCAAGCTCGACTGTCAAGATGGAGAGCTCACGATGACCTATGCCAACGAAACGATGCAGGTCCTTCTGGGGCGGTTTGCGAGCGCGCGTGCCGGCATCGGTCATCGTGGTGTCGGGAGGCCAGCGGCATCGAGAGAAGCGCTCACCCCATGAATGGCCAAACCATGCCCCAATTAGTGCAAGCTATCCTCGAATGGCAGTGGACCTGGCCGATCGCCCGTGTCGCGCTGGTTGTGTTTTATTTGGTCTCCGCGCTCGGCAAGATCACCAACTTTCGAGGTGCGGTTGCGGAAATGGCGCAGGCCGGCATGCCGGCGCCTGTGGCCATGGCGCTTTTGAGCATCTTCGTTGAACTCACCGGCTCGACGCTCATCCTGATCGGTCGCGGGGTCTGGCTCGGGGCCGGCATGCTGGGGGTCTTCACCGCCATCGGCGCCGTCACCGCCCACGCCTTCTGGAGGGTATCGGGGCGGGCGCGGGTCGAAGCGCTCAGCGTCTTCCTGATGCACCTAGGGCTGATCGCTGCTTTCGTGCTCTGCGCCCTCGTCGCCGAACGCGAAGGGCGCGCCGCGCAGGTGGCCGCGTCTAGCGCGACCTCAAAGCCTCAAGTTCATGGAACGACAAAGCTGGGCTGCACGACAAAATGCTCACTTCGCGACTCACTGAGAAGCGGCGGTAATGCGCGAGTCATGAAAGACGCGCTCAGGCGCGAAGCCTTGCGCGCGAGAACGGCGTTGATATCGTAGAAAGGCCACGCAAGACACTCTCTCTCTGACTTCTCAGATGCTCCAGATCGAGATGGCGCCTCGAACAGGCGACACCGACCTTGTGCAAGGGATGGAAGCCGGAATCGGGCGAGACTCGCTTGCGAGGCTCGATGCGGCGCACGATAGCCCGACCCGGCCTCGGCCGGGATGCGCCCGATCCGAGCGTCAGCCCATGGACCGACAGCGCAGCATCCAAGGAATCCACCGCGTTCCCCGTGAGTTCAATCGATGATGCTGAGAGAATAAAGCACGTGCTCATCAATCACTGATCGGGCCAACGAAGTCGGACAGACCAACCGAGAGACACGAGGGTAGGGCAGATAAGCTTGGCCAGGGCCACTTCAGGGACGGCGGTGCTCCGGGTCGAGCTGCTGAATATAGAGCCCTTGATCTGGCGACGCGTTCGCGTCCCCCGCAGCGTGACCTTCAAGCAATTGCACGAGATCCTGCAGATTGTGCTCGGTTGGAAGGACTCGCACCTGCACGAGTTTCGTGCCGGGGAACTGGTACTCGGCATGAAAGACGTCGACGAGCCTGAGGAGCGTGAAAACGTGCAGGATGAGGACGATTGGAGTCTCAAGGAATTGCTCGACACGGGCGTTACCGAATTCGAGTACGTGTACGACTTCGGCGATGACTGGATCCACCGCATCGTTTTGGAACCGGCGACGCGCTCGGGCGTACCAGGTCCATCGCCACTTTGTCTCGCCGGCGAGAACGCCTGTCCGCCTGAGGACGTGGGTGGACCACATCTCTATCGAGAATTCCTCGAGGCGATCGCCAATCCGAAGCACAAGGAACACGAGAGCTATCTGCAATGGATTGGCGGCGTGTGGGATCCGAAGGGCTTTGATCTGAATCGGGTGAATCGGGAATTGCACGCGCCGCCAAGGCGCGGGCGCTGAGCGGAGCATGCAAACGCCGATGGCCCTGACCAAGATCGTGTCGGGCGGGCAAACGGGGGTTGACCGCGGTGCGCTCGATGCGGCGCTTGCCGCGGAATTTCCCTGCGGCGGCTGGTGCCCTGCTGACGGCGCTGCAGAGGATGGGCCAATCCCAGCTCTCCGCTGACGCCTATGGGTCGCGGGGGCTATCGCGAGCGCACGCTGCAGAACGTGCTGGACAGCGACGGGACGGCGATCCTGTTCAATAGCGTGCTCGGCGGTGGGACGCTACTAACGCTCAATCTCTGCCAGCGGGAAAGCAAGCCGCACGTCGTGATTGACGCGAGCAAGACTTCAGAGTCTGCGGCCGCGGTTGAGATTGCGCGATTTGTCGAGGAGCACGAGATCCAGGTTCTGAATGTTGCCGGTTCGCGGTTGAGCGGGTGGGGGCGGGGACATGGGTTTGCCGTGGGAACGGTGGGGGAGGTGATCGCCAGGTGCCGGGGCAGGGCGGGGCCGTGAGGCTCGAACTGGGCGCGCAGCAGTAAGGCTGGCGCTGGCTCTCAACTGCTCATGGTCTTTGCCGGGTATTGCTCCAGACGACTTGCGCGATGCCGACCGGCGCGAGGATCGCGCCGTAAATCGTCCAATGAAAGTTCCCGACCATGAACCCAACGTGGAAGGCCAGATTGAGGCCTTGAAGGATCCAAACTGTCCCCATGCAGATCATCGCAATGCCTGTCAGGCTGCTGACAATCCGCATCACAGCTAAGTCTGGAGTTTTCCGACGTGATGCTCGCGCCACAGATTGAAGAGGCCGTCATCAGCCTGGAAGCGAAGGTGCGGGAGGAAATCCCGGAGGTTGTCGCGCTATTTGTAAAGCCTCAAACCGCGAAAACGTTTCAAGACCAACGCCAACGTTCACTTGACCACACGCCGTCCGAACAAAGCCCATCGATCCCGCCAGACCCGAACGCTGGTGGCGCTAAAAAGTAGATCTTTTCCACTCCGATGGATTGCCAAACAGGCGGACCGGGTTCAGATCGCGAACACGTTTCAGGCCAACCTGACCAGCAGTGATGGCAACCCTGAAGAGGCGATTGAGGCCGCCGCCGCGCAGCACGGCGTCGACACTGCGACGGTGCGGGAAACCATCGCCCAGGCTGGCGGTCTCGGGAGCGAGATCGGCGACATTGCCGAGCACTCCGTCAAGCCTGGCGGAATCTAGAACAGTCGGTGACGGTACCTGTTTTGTTGCCCGAACCGCCAAGACCCGTTGGGTTTCTGCCGCTACGCTATAGTCCCAGCGTTAGAACACCCCAAACGTCCTACATTTTGTCATCATCTGCAGCGGCGTCAGAGCGTTTTTGGGCACTTGAGTGAGTTCTCGAGGAACTCGGAAGATCCTGGAATGAAAGGTAGCAGGCACGACAGATATCGTGTCAGATCATCCCCAATCATCCCGCACATAAAAGGAGAGCAACGATGACAGACGATGAAGTTCAGCAATGGATCGGCAAGCCAGTCCGGGTTACTCTGACGGACGCGAGCATCATCGCGGGCACACTCCATGGTGAGGATGGCCACGGCCACGGCCATAAGCATTACACTGTCGTCTCAGATCCAATAAAAAAGGGCGATGACAAGGTGAAACAACTGATTCACGGCGCTGCGTTGATCACGGACATTGAAGACGCGTCGGACGATCCAGCCGCTGTGGAGTAAACAGCGATAATCGCGAAATAGAGACCTATCGCCTTTCCGCGGCGCGAGGAGTCAATCCGTGACGACGTCCAATGGATGGCCGGACCTGCTCAAGGTCGAACTGCAACCAACGACCGAAGCATTGCACCTTTGGTCCCAAGTTGTTGGCAAAGTCCCTGCCGACTAAGGAGAATCCGACCATGAAG
>JBEKWD010000273.1:0-4395 GCA_049513435.1 Steroidobacteraceae bacterium
ACGCATCGCGGCCATGGCCGGCGATACAGCGACCGCGGAGAAGTGGTTTGCTCAGGCCATCGAGCTGGCCCCGAAGCTCCCGCAGGTCTACATCGATCGCGGCCAGGCTCGGCTGGACCGTGGGGACCTTGCCGGTGCGTTAGCCAGTGCTTCACAGGCCGCGACGCTCAGCCCACACGACGGCGATGCGTGGACACTCTGGGGTGACGTGCTCGCCAAGCAGGAACACGCGAAAGAGGCACTTGCCAAGTACGACGAGGCCCTGAAATTCGCTCCGAAATGGAAGCATTTGCAGGAAGCGCGCGCGGCATTGGTACCGCACGCGACCTGATTAGATCCAGCTAGACTAGCGGTGGCGATCCAGGGTTCGCAGTCTCACTACTCCACCACGTGCACATCCGTTACGAAATACTCGGTATCGCCGAAGCAGGAGTTCGGAATCCATTCGTGCTGATCGTAGTGCAGCGCGACGCGTTTTCCAACACTCGCGTTGATCTTCGCGGCAACCTGCGCATCGGGCACGGTGAAATAGAACTTCTCGGCCACGGTGCCCGGCATCGTCACCATCGCCATTTCACCTTCCCAAGTCTTGCACACCCACCCTTTCTGCGAAAGCTTCTGCACGTACCCGGCGCGCTCGCCGGTGGCATACGACCAATGCAGTGTCAGCCAAGTGAAGCCGGCGAGACCGAGAATCAGCAAGACCACAGTCGCGACCAGTAGCTTCATCGTGCCGTTGTGATGCCAGACTTAATTCAACGATAGCGCCATCCTAGCATCAGACTGATGTTGTCTGTGTTTGACCAGTTGCTGCCGGTTCTGAAGCATTTATTTCTGTAAATTCATATCATTGGGAATAAGATATAAAGTTATTTCTATGTTAATTTTCCGGTTTTGAGGAGGCACCCCAATGATTGCTTCGAGACTTCGAACGGACGCACCGCGCACTCATAGGAGATCTGTTTCGTGAATACGACGGAGAGAACAATGATTCTGCGCGCGTTCGAGAAGCCAGACGAAGTTCGTGAATTTGAACACGGTCGTTTCGAGCTCGTTCGCATCGGTGGGATGACGCTTGGCCGCGCGACTTATCAGCCTGGCTGGCAGTGGTCATTACATGTAGGACCTAGCGTGGGCGCGACATATTGCGAGGTCGAGCATCTCGGTTACGTGATCGGCGGCGTTGCAACTGCGGCCTTTTCCGACGGGCGCGTGATAGAGATGAAGGAAGGGCAACTGTTTTACATCCCCGCCGAACCCCATGACAGCTGGGTGGTCGGGGATCGACCCTACATCTCACTGCATCTTCTCGGCGCGACGCACTACGCGCGGTGATGTGCTCGGATGTTCGAGGAGAGCACCGCTGATCGACGGCTAGGAGTTCGGTCGGTCCGCTACCGCATCATCGGCAGCATAGTCGCTGGGGCGCTGTTCATGGAGGGTTTGGACGCGACCGTGCTAGCCACAGCAACTTCAGCCATGGCGGCGGACTTTCATGTGCGCGCACCGGAGATGAGCGTCGCGCTGACCGCCTATCTGTTGGCACTAGCGCTCTTCATTCCGGCATCTGGTCACGCAGCCGATCGATGGGGCGGAAAGAACATCTTTCGCGCAGCGATCGGTCTGTTCATAGGCGCATCACTGTGCTGTGCGCTCGCTCCCTCGCTGCCGGTCATGGCGCTTGCCAGATTCGTGCAGGGTATAGGAGGAGCTATGATGGTCCCAGTGGGCCGATTAGTGCTGCTCCGAACTGTGCCCAAGCAGCAGCTAGTCGCCGCCTGGTCCTGGGTGCTCATGCCCGGACTGATCGGTCAGATCTCTGGACCGCCAATCGGCGGCTTCATCGTGACGTACCTGCATTGGCGCTGGATTTTCTGGCTCAATCTGCCGATCGGGGTCGCGGGAGTGTTTCTCGTCGGGCGTTTCATTCCGGATCTGCACGATACGGCGCGCCGTCCGTTCGATCTGGTGGGCTTCATGCTTTCGGGGATCGCCCTGACCGCGGCTCTGGCAGGTTTAGAGAGCGTGGGACACGGCGTGCCACTGCGCCTGGCCGGCATCTCCATCCTAGCGTCGATCGTGTTCGGAGCACTCTATGTGCGCTATGCTGCCCACGCGCCGCATCCGATCCTCGACCTTTCGCTGCTGCGCATTCCCACCTTTCGGCTGTCGTTCATCGGCGGTTCGCTTACGCGAATCACGCAGGGCGCGCAACCCTTTCTGCTGCCACTGATGATGCAGCTCGCCTTCGGGCTCAAGGCGTCGCAGAGCGGCCTGATCACGCTGGGGACATCACTCGGGGCACTGACAATGAAGGGGCTTGCCGTCCCAATACTGCGTCGCCTCGGATTTCGCATTGGCTTGACGGTGATCGGTGTACTGAGTGCCTGTTCCTATGCTTTGTGCGGTCTGTTCAGGCCGGGCTGGCCGTTCGCGCTGATCTTTGCAGTGCTAGTTATGTCCGGTTTCCTGATGTCGTTTCAGTTCACGGCCTACAACACCATTGCCTACGATGAGATCGAGCCTGCGCGCATGAGCAGCGCGAATAGCTTTTATTCGACCTTCCAGCAGCTGACCCTTACGCTCGGCATCAGCACAGCCGCGATCGTGCTGCACGTCTCTATGGCTCTTACGGGGGGTCGGACGCCGGGCTTTTCAGATTTCTCGGTTGCATTCTGGACCGTCACCGGCATCTCGCTATGCTCGTTATTTGCGAACGTACGCTTCGATCCCAACGCGGGCAGAGAGATGGTGGGGCGAACGGTGCGTCGAGACGAGACGCGCGACGCGTGAAACCCCGGGCGTGCCCTGGTCAGATGCTCACTGACAGGCGAGGCGGCGCTGCGGTGGACGCTTTTCCATCGGGATCAAGCCAGGGCTTCGAGCAACCGGTCAACGTCGTGCAAGTCGTTGTAGATCGACGGGGCGATGCGCATGTAGTAGGGCGAGACTTGTACGGCAATCCGCGCGACCTGCAGTCTCCTGTTTATCGCCTCGGGGTCCTTGTGCGCGAACGTCACGATGGGCGAGGTGCTGTCCGGCGGCGTTTGAGCTGCAAAGCCGAGCCGCGGCATCTCGGTCTGGAGCTTCTTTAGCATTGGCTGGCGCCACGCTTGGATGTTTTCGACCCCGAGCTGCCGGATGTAGGGCAGTGACACCCGAAGAGCCGCGGCAACGCCATTCGCCATGGTGCCCAATTGGAAGTAGCGCGTTGCATCGCCGCCGGGAGTCCAGGTAACGGGCGTGGGAAACTGTGGATCAAGAGGCGAGAGATGAATGTTAGTGTCCGGGCTCGACTCGTAGCTCCAGTGCTTGCGGTGGATCACGCTACCAAGTAGCTCCTCGCGCACAAACAGAAAGCCCAGTCCGAAATCTCCCATGAGCCACTTGTAGGTAGCGGTTGCAGCAAAATCGACGCCCGTTGCGCGGACATCTAACGGCACCGCGCCGACGCCTTGGATGATATCGGCGTACACATAGGCACCGTGCGCGTGTGCCAAGTCACAGACCGCCTTGAGATCGTGCTGGAATCCGTTGTACATCGATACCAGCGAGAGCTCGATCAGTTTCGTTTTGCCGTCCACCACCCGCTCGAGGTCCCGAATATCGATACGACCCTCGCGCGGCATCACAAGCCGGAGGTCGAGACCTTGCTTCTTAAGCTCCAGTAAGTGCACCAGCGCGCCTTCGAAGTGGAGGGCGTCGGTCACCACATTTTTGTCGAAACGCGTGATGTCGAGTGCCTCCACGACCAGGTTTTCCCCGGTACTGGTATTGGGGATGTAACTGATCTCTTTGCGCTTAGCGTTGATGAGTGCGGCAAAGGCGTCTCGCGGATCGACCGGCATAGGCGCAGTGTCGGGTGGCGGGTTTAAGAAGACGAACGGCACTCCGGGTGGCGCCAGCAACGTGCGCTGTTGCACGGCTTGGTGGTAGGCGTCGGCCGCTGCGTGGGGCATCGGATGGCTGAAGGCGCCATTCAAGTAGGAATACCCGTCAGCGATCGTGAAATCCGGCTTCCGCGGGAACTGAGGCGCGAGCGCGCTTGCTGGCGCTTCGGCTGAAGGACTCTTGGGCGTATGAGCCTCGAGGCCGAACGCTGCCGAAGCGGTCAGTGCGCCAAACGCCGCCCCCAGCTCCCGCCGTGTCACGTTCATGCTGTTACCTCAGTCGCCGTGTAAGCGCTCGCTGCTATTGTGCGCCGGAATTCTGCGCGCCAGTAGCCCACGTATAGGCTACATCTTTGGCCGTTGGGGCGCGAAGGCTCGTGCTGATCGTTGAGGTCGTTCTGGCATTGCGCCGTTGACCTCAACGCGCGCTACAAATCACTGACGATGAATTGCGCAAAATGCGCGGCGCTGAGATGGCTGTTTTCCACCAGTATCGGCGAGGAAA
>JBEKWD010000274.1:0-7146 GCA_049513435.1 Steroidobacteraceae bacterium
TGCGGATCTCGCCGATGAGAATGACATCGGGTGCCTGTCGCAAGGTGTTCTTAAGGGCCGCGTCCCACGAGTCGGTATCCACTCCGACCTCGCGTTGCGTGATCACGCAACCCTTGTGCTGGTGCACGAATTCGACCGGGTCCTCAATGGTGACGATGTGCCCGCGCGTCTTGTCGTTGCGGTAGCCGACCATCGCGGCCAGGGTGGTGGATTTACCCGAGCCGGTACCGCCCACCACGATGACCAGGCCGCGCTTGGTCAGTACGACCTCCTTCAATATCGGCGGCAGCTCGAGCTCATCGATGGACGGGATCTTGCCCTTGATCAGGCGGATGACACAGCCGACTTGACCTTGCTGCACGAAGGCACTGACGCGGAAGCGGCCGATGCCAGGCGGTGCGATCGCGAAGTTGCATTCCTTGGTCGCGTCGAACTCCTTGCTCTGCCGATCGTTCATGATCGCGCGCACCATCATCGCCGACTGCTCGCTCGTCAACGCATGTTCCATCTGCGGGCGGATTTCGCCGTCGATCTTTATCGCCGGGGGGAAGTTCGCGGTGATGAACAAATCCGAAGCGAGCCGCTCAACCACGCGTTTGAGCAGCTCCTGCATAAGCTTTATGCCTTGCTCACGATCCATGGCAATCTAAAGTATTCGCCCCTGACAGCGTGCCGCGCCGTCGCTACAGCGCGTCCTTGTTCTGCGCCTTGAAGCGCGCTTCTTCCTTGCTGACCACCCCTCGGGCAACCAGCTCGGTAAGACATTGATCGAGCGTCTGCATGCCCGAGGACTGCCCGGTCTGGATCGAGGAGTACATCTGCGCAATCTTGCCCTCGCGGATCAGGTTGCGGATGGCGGGCGTGCCGATCATGATCTCGTGCGCGGCGATGCGTCCGCCGCCAGTGCGCTTGAGCAAGGTCTGCGAGATCACGGCGCGCAGCGACTCGGATAGCATCGAGCGCACCATATCCTTCTCCTCGCCCGGAAACACGTCGACGATTCGGTCTATGGTCTTGGCCGCAGAGCTGGTATGCAGGGTACCGAACACGAGGTGGCCGGTTTCGGCGGCGGTCAGCGCCAGGCGAATCGTCTCCAGGTCGCGCATTTCACCGACCAGGATGATGTCCGGGTCCTCACGCAACGCCGAACGCAGCGCCTCGCTGAAGCCCAGCGTGTCGCGCTTGACCTCGCGCTGGTTGATCAGACAGCGCTTGGACTCGTGCACGAATTCGATCGGATCCTCGATCGTGATGATGTGGTCGGGGCGATTGTCATTGCAGTAGTCGACCATCGCGGCCAGGGTCGTGGATTTGCCCGAGCCCGTCGGACCGGTCACGAGCACGAGCCCGCGCGGCAGCATGCACAGATCCCGGAAGATCTTGGGCGCGGTCAGTTCATCCAGGCTCAGGATGGTCGAAGGAATATTGCGGAACACCGCGCCGGCGCCCCGGTTCTGGTTGAACGCGTTGACGCGGAAGCGGGCGAGCTTGGGGATCTCAAAGGAGAAATCGGTCTCGAAGAACTCCTCGTAGGCCTTGCGTTGCTTGTCATTCATGATGTCATACACCATGCCGTGCACTTCCTTGTGGGTCAGTGCGGGCATGTTGATGCGCTTGATGTCGCCATCGACGCGGATCATCGGCGGCACGCCCGCCGACAGATGCAGATCGGAAGCGTTATTCTTGACGGCAAACGCCAGCAGTTGCGCGATATCGACAGCCATGCCGGTTCTTCCTCGCTCGTCCCGCGGCGGTTAAGGGCTTGCCCGAACAGCCTCAGGCATTGGTCATGGAGTATAGCGGAGGGGGTTTACCACTAATATGTTAATCGGTCCGCAGAATTCGGCGGCCGCGGGCATTCTCGCGAAAAATTTGCAGTCACTGCGACGGGAAATCGCGGCCGCGGCGCGCAGCGCCGACCGGAGTGAGGACTGTGTCACGCTCGTTGCCGTGAGCAAGGGGCAAGCGGAAAGCTGCATCCGCGCCGCCGCTGCGCTCGGTCTGCGACACTTCGGGGAGAGTTATCTGCAGGAAGCGTTGCCGAAGATCGAACCATTGCGCACGCTTGAGTTGGTCTGGCACTTCATTGGCAGAATCCAGGCCAACAAGACGCGTGCGATCGCTGAGTGCTTCGACTGGGTCCATAGCCTCGACCGGCTCAGCATCGCCGAGCGCCTCTCGGCGCAGCGACCCCACTATGCCGCGCCCCTGCAGGTGTGCATCCAGGTCAATATCGACGCGGAAGCAGGCAAGGCCGGCACCGACCCCGAGGGCGCGGTGAATTTAGCACTGGCCGCGCACGCGTTGCCGCAGCTGCGAGTGCGCGGTCTGATGTGCATCACACGCGCGGGGCAGGGCCCGGCAGCCGATCGCGCCTGCTTCGCCGCGCTGCGAGCGCTGCGCGAGCGCATCAACGAGCGCGGGCTCGCACTCGATACATTATCGATGGGCATGAGCGCTGATTTTCGCGATGCCATTCTCGAAGGCGCCACGATGATACGCATCGGTACCTCGCTCTTCGGACCGCGAACCAGCGGCTAGCGGCTAGAATGCCGCAATGAACAATCAGAGCAGTTTTCGCATCGCCTTCATCGGCGGCGGCAACATGGCGCGCGCTTTGATCGGCGGTCTGTTACGCCAGGGCGTGCCGGCGGGGCATGTCAGTGTCGGGGAGCCCCAGGCGAGCTTGCGCGAGGCGCTGCAGCGCGAGCTCGCGGTCACTGCGGTCGCAGACAACGCGCTGGCTATACGCGAGGCGGCGCTGGTCGTCCTGGCGATCAAACCTCAATCCGTCGCCAGTGTGGCCTGTCGATCGTGGCCGGTTTGCGCATCGCGCAGCTGACCCGAGTCTGCTCGGCCGCTGTACCGATCGTGCGCGCGATGCCCAATCGGCCCGCACTGATCGCTGCCGGCGTGACCGGACTCTACGCGCCATCCAGCGTGACCGACACGCAACGCAACATGGCCGAGCGCGTGGCCAGCGCGGCCGGCCGAGTGGTCTGGCTGCGCAGCGAAGCCGAGCTCGATATCGTCACGGCGCTGTCTGGGTCGGGTCCGGCCTACTTCTTCCTCTTGGCCGAGCAATTGGCGCTCGCCGGCGAATCGCTCGGCCTGGAGCGAGAAACTGCGCTATTGCTGGCTCGCGACACGCTGTATGGCGCGGGCGCGCTCGCCCGAAGCGCGCGCTCCTTGGCCGAGGAGCGCGTGGCGGTCACCTCCAAGGGCGGCACGACCGAAGCGGCACTGCAAGCGCTGCAGCTTGGCGGATTCGACGCTCTGATCGATCGTGCGGTGCGCGCAGCTGCCGAGCGCAGCGTCGCGCTCGCTGACGCCGTAGCCGGCGCCCTCGGGGCGCCGCCAGACTTGTCACGCTCTTGAGATCATGCCGATGGCCGCGTTGATATTCCTACTCGAGACGCTGCTCAAACTGTGCTTGCTCGCGGTACTTCTGCGGCTGCTGCTGCAATGGTCGCGCGCCGATTTTCGCAATCCGCTGGCACGCTCCATCGTGCATCTCACCAATCCGGTCATCGTGCCACTGCGCCGCCTGCTGCCAGCGATCGGTCGCCTTGATACCGCTTCGTGCGTCGCGGTAGTGGTATTTGCGCTGCTGAAGGTATCTGTCTCCTGGCTGCTCTCGGGCTTCGGACCGCCACCGACGCTGGCGTGGCTGCAGTTGGCATTGACTGAGATCCTGCGCACCACCCTGTGGACGTATTTTTTTGCGATCTTTTTATATGCGCTGCTCCCGCTAGTTGCGCCGGGAACCTATTCACCGGCGCAGGGACTGCTGGTGTCGCTGTGCGAGCCCGTGCTGCGCCCGTTCCGGCGCTTGATTCCGCCGCTCGGCGGACTGGATCTCTCGCCGTTATGGGCCGTCATAGCGATTCAGACGCTCTTGATCCTGCTGCCCTGAACCAAATTCTACAGTGCCGATGGCCTCCGGCGCGCGCTCGCGAGCGCGGTATTGTGCCGGGCGATGCGCGCGGACCTATAAAAAAAGGCATTTCCACGTAGCGTAGGGTCGAAAAAACATTTGCGTCGAGGCGACGGTATGTTATGTTGCGCGCCGCTTCGTAAAAGTTTTCGCGCTCTTCACGCATCAATCTGACAGATTCGCACACAATCCAGGAGATTCGGCAATGGCAAAAAAAGGTGGGGCACCGACTAAGTCGGAGATTCTGGCCCAGATTTCCAAGGATACGGAACTCTCCCGTAAACAAGTCAGCGAAGTCTTCGAGGCTCTCAATGGCATCATCAAGAAGAGCCTGCGCGGCAATGGCTTGTTTACGCTGCCCGGTTTGCTCAAGCTCAAGGTCGTGAAGCGTCCGGCTACCAAGTCGCGCGAGGGCGTCAATCCTTTCACTGGCGAGAAGATGACGTTCAAGGCCAAGCCAGCCAGCAAAAAAGTTCGCGCGCTGCCATTGAAAAATCTCAAGGCGTTCGTGAACTAAAGCCCTGCGACGCGCTTTAGCTGCCGTGCCGGTCAATGACCGCCGCGCGCAGCTCGTGCAGTCGTCCGTGAAAGAAATGATCGACGCCGGGAAGCAGGCGCAATAGCGGTGGCGGATCGAAGCGCGCTGCCCACGCCTGAACCTCCCGGTAGTCGACCAGCTCGTCAGCCTCGCCTTGCACGATCAGCCAGGGACAAGGCGGTCGCGCGATGTCTTCAGGCTGCGCACGTGTAACTGGCGGGGCAACCGTTATGAGGCGCTCGGGGTGCGCCGCTGGCGCTATGCGCAGCGCCACCATCGCTCCGAACGAGAAACCCGCCAGCACCAGCGCTGCATCGGGCCAGCGCGCGCGACCCCAGTGGATTACTGCCAGAGCATCGGCGCCCTCGCCCCGGCCCTCGTCGTACACGCCCTCGCTGCCACCCACACCGCGATAGTTGAAGCGCAGCGTCGGCAATCCCTGCTCCTGCAATGCGCGAGCTAGCGTGTGCACGACTTTGTTTTGCATCGTGCCGCCATGCAGCGGATGCGGGTGACAGATCACGCCAAAGCCAGTGCGTGGCGTGCGCTGCGGATCCTCAAGCAATGCTTCAATCGCGCCTGCGGGCCCCGTGATGCGCAGTGCCTCGGGGCGCGGCGGAACTGAGCTCAAGGCGACTCGACCAGGCGCACCAGCAGCTTGTTGAGCCGGCGGGCAAAATCCGCGGCGTTGGCAAGCTGCCCTTCCTCGGCCAGGCTGGCCTGGTCAAACAGCAATAGCGCCAGCTCGCCAAATGGCTCGGCCTGCTTCAGCCCATCCATGTAACGCACCAGCGGATGCGCAACGTTGAGCTCAAGGACCGGGGCCGTTGCCGGCATCGGCTGCCCGTTCGCCGCGAGCACACGGCGCATGGCGGCCGAAAGGTCAGCATCACCGCGCACCAGACAGGCCGGTGAGTCGCGCAATCGCTCACTCACGCGCACCTCCAGTACCCGCTCGCCGAGCGCGTCCTTGAATCGTTTCAGCAGCCCCTTGTGCTCGCGGCGCTCCTCGTCGATGCGCTCGCGCTCCACCGCCTCGCTCAGTCCACCGAGCTCGAGTTCCCCGCGCGCCACGTCTTTGAAGCGCTTGCCTTCAAATTCGCTGACGCGCCCCATGACCCACTCATCAATGCGATCGCCGAGCAGCAATACCTCGACCTCTTTTTGCCGCAACAGCTCCAGCAGCGGGCTCTCGCGCGCCGCCTCGATACTCTCGCCGACGATGTAGTAGATGCGAGACTGGCCCGGCCGCATACGCGCCACATATTCGGCGAGACTCACATTCTCGTCGTTCGATGCCGAGGCTGTGGTGGCGAAGCGCAAAAGCGGCAGCAGCCGCTCGCGGTTGCCCGCATCCTCGCTGAGTCCCTCCTTTAGAACGCGGCCGAACTCGGGCCAGAACTGCGCATATTTTTCCGGCTCGTCCTTCGCCACACGCGCCAGCAGCTCCAGCGCACGGCGCGTGAGCGCCGCGCGCATAGCCTCGACCTCGTGGTCCTGCTGCAACAACTCACGCGACACATTCAGCGGCAGATCGTTCGAGTCGATGATCCCCTTGATGAAGCGCAGGTACAGCGGCAGGAACTGCTCGGCGTCGTCCATGATGAACACACGCCGCACGTATAGCTTGAGGCCGCGCGCCGCCTCGCGCTGCCATAGGTCGAACGGCGCGCGCGAGGGCACATACATCAGGCTCGTGTATTCGCGCTTGCCCTCGACACGATTGTGGCTCCAGGCCAGCGGATCGGCGCCATCGTGCGAGATATGGCGGTAGAAGTCCCGGTAGTCCTCGTCCGTGATCTCAGTGCGCGGCCGCGTCCACAACGCCTGGGCCTGATTCACGTCCTCATATTCGAGCGTGGCCGTGGCATCCTTGCGCATGCGCACCGGAAAGGCGATGTGATCGGAATAACGGCGCACCAGCGCGCGCAGCCGGTGGCCTTCGGCGAACTCCTTCGCCTCCTCCTTTAAGTGCAGCACGACGCTGGTGCCGCGCTCCTCGCGCGTGATCGTCTGGACCGTGAACTGGCCATCGGCGCTCGATTCCCAGCGCACTGCCTGCTCCGCAGCAGTCCCGGCACGGCGGCTGAATACCTCCACGCGCTCGGCGACCATGAAGCAGGAATAAAATCCCACCCCGAACTGCCCGATCAGCGCCGCATCCTTCTGCTGATCGCCGGTGAGGCGCTTGAAGAACTCGGCAGTACCCGACTTGGCGATGGTTCCGAGCTGTGCGATCGCCTCCTCGCGGCTCATGCCGATGCCGTTGTCGCGCACGGTCAGGGTTCTGCTCTTGGGATCGGCATCGATCCAGATCGCGAGCGTGCTGTCCTGGCCGAGCAGCGATGGATCCGAGAGCGCCAGGAAACGCAACTTGTCGTTGGCGTCGGAGGCGTTGGAAATCAGCTCGCGCAAGAATATTTCCCTGTGGCTATACAGGGAATGGATCATCAACTGCAATAAGTCGCGAACTTCAGCCTGGAAGCTTAACTGTTCGGGTTCGCTCGACATTTTGACCACCGCGTAGGGCTAACACCCATGCGGCGGTATGGGGACGGCGCCTCAGTGTTTCAAGACAGGCGGCGCAACAGTTGTCTGCAGGCGCCCAGCCAGTCGTCCATCTCGTCCCAGAGCAGTAGGAATACTTCCACGATGATTGCATCACTTTGAA
>JBEKWD010000275.1:0-4361 GCA_049513435.1 Steroidobacteraceae bacterium
AGGCGATCTCGAAGCCGAGGTAGCACGATTCGGGATCCATCTCACCAGCGCTCGGAATGGCATCCGGCAACGTGACGATCCCGGTGCTGGTACCGAGTTTGCCCAGATGGCGGATAAACGACAGAGGATCTAAGCAGTTTTTGAGCACATCGTGCCCGAAGCGCAACGATATGTGCCAGGAGTCGGTATCGACTGCCGCCGAATCGACGCGCTGGACAGTGACCGGTAGTGTGGCCGAGAGTGCCGGCACCTGCAGATAAGCACGTAATCGCTCGAGCAGCGCTGCACCCAGCTGCACCATGGCTTCATCTACGCCTGCTTGACCGGCTTCCAATGCATCGATCAGCGCGCCGATGTGGTCGCTGCAGGACAGCAGCAGCGTAACCAGTTCGCCGGAAATCTTCACATTCCCTTCGCGCGCTTCGTCCAGAACACTTTCAAGAACGTGCGTAAAGGCGACGATGTAGTCGAGGCTGAATAGGGCAGCCGAGCCTTTGATAGTGTGGGCGGCGCGAAAAATCGTATTGACCGATTCTGCTCGATCTTGCGTGTGCTCGATTTCAAGCAAGCCATTGTTCATGGCCTCCAGAAGCTCGCGGCTTTCCACGATGAAGGGTCGTAGAGCCTGATCGATATTCATTCTTGGTTCTCGCTGTCGCGACGGCTTGAAGTAAAGTCGGCGGCCATTTAC
Organism: Steroidobacteraceae bacterium; assembly: GCA_049513435.1. Lineage (GTDB taxonomy): Bacteria > Pseudomonadota > Gammaproteobacteria > Steroidobacterales > Steroidobacteraceae > FEN-1191. Next base: position 692 of record JBEKWD010000275.1, read on the forward strand.
GCCGCCCTTGCGGTGAAGATGAGCTCATTGCCGAAATACGACCCCAAGTTGAGCAGCTCCATGACTTCGAGTACGGCAGCGCTAAGCTCTACCAGGCGTAGTTCGCAATGTCCGGCTTGTGCCGTGCGCTTGGCGAGCATCAGCAATTGCACACCCGCGCTGTCGAGTTCGGTCACTCTGGAAAGGTTGAACTCGACCACCGCCGATTCAACGATCGGCATGAGCAGCGTCTGTTTGAGCTCGGCCGCGCGATAGATTGTCATCTCGCCTTCGATGTACACCACGAGCGGAGCGCTGTTGCATTGTTCGGGGGTTGTCATGACGAACCCCTGCGGCCTAACTCGTGATTCACGGTAACACTACCTTCAGAATTGTCGGATCTACTTGCATCTGGGCGGAATTAACTAGCCATCTATCTCCTCGGCACCAGGCCGCTCTGTGCGGCGACAAACTTACCGAGCGGCTATCGAATACCCATCGCGCAGATCTGTGACGCGTGACACGTAAGCTCCTCTGCAAAACACTCGCGGAGCTTGTGCGATGACGCAAAGTTCCGACCAAAGTAGCCGGGAATCGGTACGCCGGTGAAGGCGGAAAACCCACGTTTGCTCTAGTATCGACGACTGAATCGCGTGGCCGTGGCTGCAGGGCGGACTAGCAGGTTAGGTGAACCTCGCGCCAGCCTGAGTTTCCAGCAATCCTGCCTTCTTTGTTGTCTGCGTGAGCAGCCGCAGGCGCGCAGACGGATGTGATCGACGTCGGGGCCAACGCGGATTCGTGGCACAAATCACCCGAAATCCGGCTTGAAGTTCGGCGCCCGCAACCCGGATCATTGGAGCTGCTGCTTGTTGGGGCGCGCACGTCTCGCGCGCCGATTCCTACTGGGTATCGATGTGGGTCGCCGATATAGTGCGCTCGCAGGAGATCCAAAGCGAGGGCTTGCTCGACGAGTTCAACGCTCTGTACAACGTGCTCGAGGCTGCCGAAAGTCACCAGAGCCGCGTGCGCGGGCTCTTCCTAGCCTAGCGTGCCGGTGAGACCATGACGTGCATAGCCGCAGGTCTTCGGACGGGTTCGGACAATCCAGTCGCCTGCGGTTCGCCGAGCTGCTCATCGCTTCCACGACCGCAGCGAATGGGTTGCCAACTCTATACACGCAACCCGTCTGTCTCTAGGCATCTCCCATTTCTAATGACTACTCCTTCCTTGTTTTTAATTCTACTGTGGGGAATTTCTTCCGCCTCAAAAGCAGTAGTTAGAAAGTCGATCATCTTTGAAGCCAAACATTGGCAGTCATCCGAAACCGCCGAAGCTAGGATGGGCGACTCAGTAATCATCTTCTTTTTGTGTCGGTAGACTAATTTCGTCCTCGAAATCCTTGCCGTATTAATCTATCAGTTCGCCGCCCCGCACGCCGCGCTCTCGTCGAATGCCCAACCGTAACGGAGATCCCGATGTACGACCAATCCAAGCTATCCGAGTTGATCCGGTTCGCACGTGTAGATGCGGGCTCCACCGTCATCGACGTTTACCCAGGCGACGGCGACTGGACCCGTCTCTTCTCCGACGTCGTGGGTCCCAAAGGGCGGGTCTTCAGCTTCGTGCCGACCGAAATCGCCGACTTAAAGCCCGATCAGGTCGGCCGCATGCAGACTCTCGCGAAGCAGCCGGGCCGAGAGAACGTCGAAGCCGTCTCAGCGGACCTCGTCGCGATGCCGGCGGTCACGCAACCAGCGGATGTCCTGTGGCTGCACCTGTTCTACCACGATCTCCACACGGCGCTGATCCAGAAGAAGGGTGCGACGGCGGCCGACTTCAATCGAGCCGTCTACGAGCGGCTGAAACCCGGTGGGTCCTACGTCATCGTCGACCACGCCGCCGCCGCAGGGGCGGGCGCGGGCGACGCCCAGTCGCTGCATCGGATCGACCCTGCATCCGTTCGCGAGGAGGTGGAGGCGGCCGGCTTCGTACTGGACGCGGAAAGCACCATGCTCGCGAACAAGGACGATCCGCACTCGATCAAGGTGTTCGATCCCTCGATCAAGGGCGAGACCGATCGCTTCGCCTATCGGTTCGTGAAGCCCTGACAGGTCCCGGCGCCGACTTCACATGCAGCGCGCGCGCCGGAATGGCAGGCGAGACGGCGGTGGAGGAGTTCGGCGAAGTGCTTGCGTTGGCTGCGGCTGCTTGAGTGGGACCGCCGCAAAACTGGGGGTCAGGCGGCAATGGCGGTTGGCGGGAAGGTGTCGTTGGCTGGATGGAATTTCTGTCCGAATTCGGACCCGAGCGTACCGTTGTAGATCGCGCACCGAACTTGAAGCAGCAGGTCCGCGCCGCGTCGTGACCAGCGCATTTGCTGACGTTTGTTCATCCTACGGTTTACCAAGAAATTCGCCGTTCCTTCGGTGATCGAGGTTCCAACACGCAAGCCCGCGCGGTGGCGTTCGGCGTAATTTGCCAGCCAGGCGCTCTGGCCGGTCAGATAGCTATCCAGCTCCCGCAAGGCCGTCCAAAGCTTTCGCGATGGCGGGATGGATTTTCGCGTTCCTGCCTCGCCCCGAAAATAGTGCATGACAGCACGGATGCGATCGACGCTTTTGCGCGCATTTTTGGCTTTCCCATTCCAGATCCGCCAGTGCAACCGGTCGACCTCCGTGACGATCACGGCCTTCGCCGCCGCGCGCGTGGGATCGCCAGCCGCCAAGCCGTCCGCGATTTGTTTGAGGTGTTGAAGCCTCATTCCGATGTGGAACCAGTCGAGAATCGGCGGTTCCGTGACGCCGGCGTCGGCGAGAATGCACCGGAGCCCGGGACAGCCATCGGTGAAAGCCGTCAACACGGTGCCCCGCGTTCCGCCAACGGCATCGAGGTTCCGCCGGATCAGCCCTTCAATATCTGTTCCGGCTTTCGCGACGGCGCCAAAAACCTGACGGCGTCCCGACCTTGTTTCAACATTGCCCACCCGCACCTCCAGATGACGTTCTCCATTCTCACAGCTCCGGATAAAGGTGGAATCCAGGGTGATCGCGATCGCCGATGCCGCCGTTTCCGGCCTGATCACGGCGCGATCAGCCAGTGCCGCACCAACCTTGAGAGTATGTCGGCGCAACGTCTCCGGATCCATTCCGGCGTCGACGGGAAACATCTGCTCCAGCAGGTCAGCGGCCACCGGGTAACTCATCAGGGCCGACAGATGCGCCTGGAGCCGGTCCAGTTCCGGTGTCGACCGGCAATGCGATGGCCAGTTGATGCCGCGCTCGATCCGGCTGCACCCGGCGCAATGGAACCGTGGCAATCTCATCGTTACCTGACCAAATAGCGTCGCGACCGAGTGATCGCGATAATCCTTCACCCGACAGACATTTTCGCCGCAAGGGCAAACTGGCCGCTGGATCGCGTGCTCCCTCGCCTGCGCGGTGGAAATCTCGCACTGAACCCGCGCGAGCAGTTGTTTTGCTTCCGCGAGGGTCAATCCCAGATTGGCGATATCGCCGAGGTCATCAGGCTTTCTGATCTCCATGATGTCCACACAGGGACCCTCGCTCCCGGGTACCGCCAACTTCAAAATCCACTTCACGCCTCACCCCCGGTCCAAGAACAGGAGCGAACATATTCGGCACGCGCTGGCACCCCCAGTTTTACACCAGTCCCAGTTGCCCACCGACCACCG
>JBEKWD010000276.1:0-8227 GCA_049513435.1 Steroidobacteraceae bacterium
CCCCGCCGCCGCCGCCGTCGAAGCCCGGCACTGCCGTGGGATCCCCATCCAGCGGCTTCGCGAGCCGATCGGCCTTGTTCGTCGGCACCACAAACGAGGTATCCGTCATGCCGAGCGGCTCAAAGATGCTCTGCTGCAGATACGCACCGAGTCTTTGCTTCACCACGGCCTCGATCGCCAGTCCCGTGACATCTAAGCCCAGCCCATAGGCCCATTTCGTGCCGGGCTGAAACTGCAGCGGCAGGCTCCCCAGCTTGGTCAGGAACTCCTGCGCGCTGAGCTTATGGGTCAGTTCTGCATAACGTTTGCTGAGCTCGGTGGTCGCGAGGCTGCCCTCCGCGCTGCCGTAGGTCACGCCGGCGGTGTGGCGCATCATGTCCTGCAGCGTCGGCTTGCGCCGCGCCGGCTCGGTGCCGTTCGCAGTCTCCACGACCATGTTGTCCAGCTGCGGCAGATACGTGCCGATCGGTTCAATCAGCATCAGCCGTGTATTCTCGACGAGCTGAAGCGCACCAACCGCAGTCAGCGGCTTGGTCATCGAATAAAGCGGAAAGATTGCGTCCCTGGGCATCGGCGCTGGCGCGTCATCGCTGAGTTTGCCGAATGCTTCGTAGTAGACCAGTTTGCCTCGCCTGGCTATCGCGACCACGGCTCCCGGCATCGTCTTGCGATCGATTTCACTCTGCAAAGCGACCGCGATCTGCGCCAGGCGTTGCGATGACATACCGACCGCTTCCGGTTTGGCCACTGGCAGCGCAGAGGACTGTGCCGCCAGAGCGTTGGCAGCGACGCCGATAAAGCTCGAGGCGGCCACGCACATCGCCAGCGTTCGAATGTTATTCATATTTAATGTGATCGTGGACAAGGCTCGCGATGCCCGGATCGCACATTGGTGCAAGCGGCGTTGCTACGTCAATTTGTCGTTACGTCAATTTAATGTGACAGACCTAGCCCGCACTTAGTAAATGACTCAAAATTAGTACCGGCGAACCCACCAGTGAAGCTGATCCCGGGGGAATTATGAATCTGAGCCGAGTTGGCTTATCGGCCGCCTGTATGGCGGCGTCGATAACGCTAGGGGCCGGCGCGCATGCCGCGCAGGGGCTACCCAAACAGCAGCAGGCTGTCGTGCAGGAGGGCGCGGGCGGCCCTGAGGTACTGAAGGTCGAGAAGGTCCCGGTGCCCAAGCCCGGCAGCGGCCAGGTATTGATCCGCGTATACGCGGCTGCCCTTAATCCGGCGGACTATGGACAGCTCGGGCGGCCGCCTCCAGCGGGCACTCGGCAGGTAGCGGGCCTCGATATATCCGGCGTGATCGTCGCCGTGGGACCCGACGTGACCGATCGCTCGGTTCGCATGCCTGTCTTCGGGATCGCGGACCGCACGGCCGGCATAAACGGCGCCTATGCACATTACAGCATCGCGAACACGAGCAGCACGGCACCCAAGCCGCCGAAGCTCAGCTACGCGGACGCGGCGGGCCTGGGCGTCGTGGGCGTAACGGCGCTGCGCGCGGTTGATCAGGCCAATGTGCAAGCAGGTCAGCACGTGCTGATCACGGGCGTCGCAGGGGGCGTCGGCAGCAGCGCCGCGCAGATCGCCATGGCCAGCGGTGCCACGGTGCTCGGCACCGCCTCCCCGCGCCATCAGGCGTTTCTGCAAGAACTCGGCATCGGCAAAATCATCGACTACACGCAAGGCAATGTCGCGGGTCAGGCCGGAGCGCTCGATGCGGTCATCGACACCGTGGGCGGCAGCGAAGCGCTCGATGCCTTCCATGCGATAAAGCCCGGCGGTCGCTTTGTGAGCGTCGTGCGCCCTGCCGATATCACCCCCGAACTGTGCGCGTCCGCCCAGGTGCAGTGCTTTGGCTCCCCGGGGCCGGCCTCGCGCGCGCCTGCGGAAGTGATAGTGCGCGTTGGACAACTGGCCGCTCAGGGCAAGCTCAAAGCGCACGTGGATCGAGCCTTTCCACTGGCGAGCGCGGCCGAGGCGCTGCAGTACCTGCATGAAGGCCACACTGAAGGCAAGGTCATTCTGGCGGTGACGCGCGAGTCCTCGCGCCACTGACGCCACGCGTCCGAACGTGAGGAGGTACGACGTGACTGAATCCACCGATCGACGCTACTCGCGTCGCGAAGTCTTACGCACCGGCACGCTCGCCGGGCTGGGCACAATGCTCGCGCACTCGCTGTTGGCGGCTGATGCCACATCGTTGCCTTTGATCACCAAAAAAATTCCATCCTCGGGTCAGGCGATTCCGGTCATGGGTCTGGGCACCAACCAATTTCATGACCCGGCCAACACCGAGCTTCGCGATCTGCTGCTGCGCATGCAGCAGCTCGGCGGCAAGGTAATCGACACCGCAGCCATGTATGGCCAGAGCGAGGCGGTTATTGGTCAGGACCTTACGCAGCTGGGCATTCGCGACCAGATGTTCATCGCGACCAAATTCAACGCGGCCGGTGCAACCCGATGGGGCGGCGATGACGTCTCCGGGCAGGCGAGCTTTGACCGCTCACTGATGCGCCTGAAGACGGACCATGTCGAGCTGCTGATGGCCCACTACCTTGATAGCGTGGAGCCGTTGATGCCGCTGATGCAGCAGTTAAAGAAGGCCGGCAAGACCCGCTATATCGGCATTACGACGGTGAGCGAGCAGGAGCATCCGCGCCTGATCGAGTACATGCGAAAGTACCCGATCGATTTCGTCCAGGTCGATTATTCGCTGGGCAACCGCGAAGCAGCAGCCAGTGTCTTTCCGGTCGCGCTCGAGCGCAAGATTGCGGTCATGATCGCGGTGCCGCTGGGCGGGCACAGAGGCTCATTACTCGGACAGGCCAACGGTCACGAGCTGCCGGCCTGGGCGGCTGATATCGACGTGAGCAGCTGGAGCCAGTTCTTCCTCAAATACGTGATCTCACATCCAGCCGTGACCTGTGCGATACCCGGCTCCTCGAAGGTCCAGCACATCGAGGACAACCAGATGGCCGGGCACGGCCGCGTGCCCGACGCGGCGTTCCGCAATCGCATGGAGCAGTACTGGGACAAGCTGTCCGCATGAGTACGGTCATCAGTCCCCTCGCGGGCAAAATCGCGCCCGCCTCGATGCTGATCGATGTGGCCAAGCTGCTGGCTGCCTATTCCGAATTGCGACCCGATCCTTCGGTGCCGGAGCAGCGCGTGGCGTTCGGTACCTCGGGGCATCGAGGCAGCTCGCTGGAGCGCAGCTTCAACGAATGGCACGTGCTGGCGATCAGCCAGGCGATTTGCGAGTACCGCGCGGGCCAGGGCATTGACGGCCCGTTGTTCCTGGGAATCGACACGCACGCACTCTCGGTGCCTGCGTTCCAGAGCGCGCTGGAGGTTTTGGCCGCCAACGGCGTGAGCACCATGATCGCGGCCGGTGGAGAGTACACCCCGACGCCGGCCGTCTCACATGCGATCCTGGTCTGGAACCACGAGCGCAAGAGCCATCTTGCCGATGGCATCGTCGTAACCCCTTCCCACAACCCACCTTCCGATGGTGGCTTCAAATACAACCCGCCCAATGGTGGACCGGCCGACACCGGGGTGACCGGCTGGATCGAAGCGCGCGCCAATGCGCTGATGGTCGCGGGTCTCAAGGAGGTCCGGCGCATGCCCTTCGCGCAGGCAAAGCGCGCCGCCACGACCTCGGAGCATGATTTCCTCAACAGCTACGTCGCCGAGCTCGGCAGCGTGCTCGACCTGGACGCTATTCGAAGCTCCGGGGTGCACATCGGTGTAGATCCGCTCGGCGGCGCGGGCGTGCATTACTGGGCGCGGATCGGCGAGCGCTACCGACTCAAGCTCGACGTGATCAGCGAGCAGGTCGATCCGCAGTTTGGCTTCATGACCCTGGACTGGGATGGCCGCATCCGCATGGATCCCTCATCGGTTTATGCCATGCAGCGTCTGATTGGAATGAAAGATCGCTATGACATCGCCTTTGCGTGCGACACCGATCATGACCGGCACGGCATCGTCACGCCTGGAGTGCCAGTGCCGCAGTCGGCAAGACCGTCGTGAGCAGTGCCATGATCGATCGCGTGACCGCCAAGCTCGGCCGCACGCTCTACGAGGTACCGGTGGGCTTCAAGTGGTTCGTCGATGGCCTGATCGAGGGCCGGCTGTGCTTCGGCGGCGAGGAGAGCGCCGGGGCGACTTTCAACCGACTGGATGGCAGTGTGTGGACGACCGACAAGGACGGCATCGTGCCGGCGTTGCTGGCCGCCGAAATCACCGCCCGCACGGGACGCGATCCGGGCAAGCACTACATCGATCTCGCGCAGCGCTTCGGCGAGCCGGCCACCGATCGCGTTGAGGCCCCGGCAACGCCCGAGCAGAAAAAGCGCCTGGCGAAGCTTTCGCCGCAGCAGGTGCACTCGACGCAACTGGCCGGGGAGAAGATCGAGCGCGTTCTGGACCGCGCACCGGGCAATGATGCACCCATCGGCGGCATCAAGGTGATCGCGGCCAATGGCTGGTTCGCCGCCCGGCCTTCGGGTACCGAGGATATCTACAAGATCTATGGCGAGAGTTTTCGCAGCCCGGAGCATCTGCGCGAAATCCTGCACGAGGCGCAGGGCATCGTGGATACGGCGCTGGCGTCGCCCTGATAACCCTTCAGGAGTCAGTGCGCAGAAATGCTGGTCCAGCGCCAGGACTGCGCGATGGCGTCCAGGACTCGTCGATCCGTCTGGTAGCGTTCTGGCGAGCTCTGCAGATCCAGGCGGTATATCTCTCGATTGCGCAATACGATGAGCTCATCGTGTACGAGCGGCGCGGCCTCACCGTGGCATTGCACGAGCATCACATAGCGGCCGCCCGCGACCTTGGCGAGTGCTGTGTCTTCGGCCCGATCGTTGAGCAACGCATCGTGCAGACGAATCGCATTGATATCGCGGCGATGCACACCAGGCGCGGTGATGTCGTAGAAGATGTCGTACAAGGCCGAGGCGGTCAGGGTCGCGCGTGGCGACTGCGAAAGCAGCATGAAGAGGTCGCGCTCGGGCCCGCTCTGATCGGTGTACGCCGTAACTCCGGCGGGTATGGTCAGCGAATAGCCATAGGTGCTATTGACATACAGACCGCTGCGAGCGTGCGCCGGCAATTGATCGAAACCCGCCGGAACGGTGGGGCCGCAATACGCCTCGCCCGTCTGCGCCGCGAGCGGAGCGCTCGCACAGACCAGCGCAGCGCACAGACTGGCAAGCGCGGCCCGGCCGAATTTGTTTGTCCTTCCAATGGCATAAGCCATTGTTGAGCAAACCGTAGCGTTCATTGTTGCCCTTGCTGCATCAGCCTGGCGTAGGATTCAGCCTGCGCCGAGGTCACCGAGATCGTCAACGACTGCGCGGCGCGGCGCGATATATATTACAAATCATGGCAGGCACGACTGAAATTCATCTCGATCCACTGCCCGACGTGGACGATGAATTGCGCTCGCTGCTCAGCGCCATACTCGATGGCCGCCGCACTGAGCAGGTTTATCTGCGTGATGTGTCGGCGCTGTGCCGCGCCAAGCCGCAATCGGGGCACGCGTTGTTGCTGTGCATTGACCGCTATCGCCGCCTGGGCCGCATGCCCGTCTCGCAACACGAGAAGGTCAAGGCATGCATCGCCCGTGCGCTCAGCGAAGCCGCCGCCGAGGCATTTGAGGCGCAGCATAACGGCGACCTGCACGAGCAGCGCACCTCTGACCTCGCGTCTAAGCCCGCGGTCGTAGTCAAGACCAGGAATGCGCAGCGCTCGCAAGCCACCAGACAGGAAGCATCGAGCGATGCGCCCGCAGCGCCGCGCGTGCAGGCCGAGCGCGCGACGAGCGCCCCTGCGCCCTCAACGGCGGCGCGCGCCGCGCCTATCCCGCGCATGCAAGCGGCCGCCCCCAGACCTGCCAGCGCTGCGCGATCTGAAGTCGCGCCGGCGCGCCCTGCGATTGCGGGCCCCGACGCCGAGGCCAATGCGGTCGGACAGGTGCTGCGCGAGCGCTATGAGTTGCAGCGCGTTGTGGGGCGAGGCGGCATGGCCACGGTATACCAGGCACTGGATCGTTATCGGGCGAGTCTTGATCTGGAGGAATGCCTGGTTGCGCTGAAAGTACTGCGCAGCGCGCGCGCCAGTTCAGCGAGTGCCAGGAACCTGGGTCGCGAATTTCATAACGCACAGCGACTCTCGCACCCCAATGTCATCAATGTCTACGAGATCGACCACGACGGCGAGCTTCCCTTCTACACCATGGAGCTGCTCGAGGGTGCGCGCCTCGATGAGATACTCGTGCGCAGGAATGGCGCGCCGCTGCCCACCGGCTGGGCGCTCGCCATCATTCGCGATATCGGCGCGGCGATCACGCATGCGCACGAGCGCGGCGTCGTGCACGGGGATCTGAAGCCGAGCAATGTGATCATTACGCAGAAAGGCGAGGTGCGCGTGCTGGATTTTGGCGGCCAGCTGCTGTCGCCGCGCGAGCCGGTCTTCAGCGAGCTGGACGACGCGGGCGAGATCTATTGCCCCGCGACGCCGGCCTACGCGAGCTGTGAGCAACTCGAACGCCAGCGCCCCGATCCGCGCGATGACATCTACGCGTTAGCCTGCATCGCCTATCTGCTGCTGGCGGGCAAGCATCCTTTCGATTACCTGTCGGCCATCGAGGCGCGCGCGCGTGAAATGCGCCCGCGCAGGCCGCCGCTGTTGCCGCTCTCGCCATGGCGGGCGCTGCGTCGGGGACTGGCCTGGAGCCGCCAGCAGCGCACGCTGGGTATCGACGAATGGCTCGGGCAACTCGAACTGAAGTCCGCGGCGAGCGCACTGCCGTCGCTGGCTGAGCTCATGGACAGCGCCGCGCCGCGCTTCAGCTGGCGGCGTGCGGCCACGGTCGCGTTGCCGTTGCTGGCGTTGGGCGCGGCCCTGGTGTCGTTGCTGTCTGCGCCCGGCTCGACGTTGCGCAACGCCTGGCAGGAATTGCAATACCTCACTGAAAGCGCAGCGCCGCGCGAACCTGCGGCTGCGCCCGCCGTGGCGCAGCTGCCGAAAGCCCCCGTAGCCTCAAAATCAACAGCGCAGATGACGAAGCCGGTCAACGCAGAGCACGAGGTCGTAGCGGCAGCTGCGCTGCCAGCGGCGGGGGTTGAGGCAACTGAGACAGTCAACACGCCGCACGTGGCGTTCGCGGCAGATCGCTTCGCTGTGGGCGATGGCGAGCCCGCCGCTCGCATCGTGGTACGGCGCGTTGGCAGCTCGAGCGGGGATCTGAGTTTTGTCTGGTGGACCGAAGCGGCCACGGCGGAGCCCGATGTCGACTATGCGTCGCTGGGCCGGCGCATCGAGCACATCGCGAGCGGCCAGGACAAGATCACCGTTTATGTGCCGATCATTTCGAACCCGCTGCGCCAGCAGTCCAGACAGTTTCGTGTGGCCCTCGCTGAGCCGGACGCGAGCCACGCAGCCTCCAAGGGCGGTGCACAGAGCAACGCCTCGGTCACCGTGACCATAGAGCGCGGCAGCTGAGGCTTTTTCAGAATTCAGGTATCCGATCGATCATGCCGTTGCGGCGCAGGTGCGCAATGATCTGCTCGGCCGCCTCTTCGGCCGTGGTACGCGCCGTTTCGATATGTATTTCCGGGTTCTCCGGCGGCTCATACGGGGAGTCGATGCCGGTGAAATGGCGCAGTTCCCCGGCGCGCGCTTTGCGATAGAGCCCCTTGGGGTCGCGCTTCTCGGCCTCGGCCACCGACGTATCGACGAAGATCTCGACAAACTCCCCGGGAGCCAGCAGCGCACGCGCGCGGTTGCGCTCGGCGCGATACGGTGAGATCAGGCACACCAGTACGATCAGTCCCGCGTCGTACATCAGGCGCGCGACCTCAAGCACGCGACGCACGTTCTCATGGCGATCGGGCTCCTCGAAGCCCAGGTCGCCATTGAGACCATGACGCACGTTGTCGCCATCGAGCAAATAGGTATGCCGGCCCATGCCGACCAGCTTGCGCTCCACCAGGTTCGCGATCGATGACTTGCCGGCACCGGATAGTCCTGTCAGCCACAGCACGCAGGGGCGTTGCTGTTTGAGCAACGCGCGGCGTTCGCGGTTCACATCCAGCCTCTGCCATTGCAGGTTCGCGCCGATCTGCACAGCCGCATGCAGCATGCCCGCACCCACCGTATTGTTGCTGAGCCGATCGATCAGGATGAAGCCGCCAGTATCGCG
>JBEKWD010000277.1:0-4331 GCA_049513435.1 Steroidobacteraceae bacterium
GATGTATGAGTTCCTGCAGCGGCTGGATGGCCCGGACATTCGCGCGTACTACCACAACCTCGATGAGCTATGGAACGGCCGCGCCGAACGCCTCAATGAGCGCTTGCGCACGGCCGGGCTGAACGTGCGCGTGCTCAACCTGTCGTCGGTCTGGATGGTGCGCTATCTGCAGCCATCGCGATATAACTGGATGTTCCAGTACTACCTGCGCGCGCAGGATCTGGCGCTCAGCTGGGTTGGCACCGGGCGCCTGATATTCAGCCTCGATTACACCGATGCGGACTTTACCGAGGTCGCCAACCGCTTCGTGGCAGCGGCCGAGCTGATGCAGCGCGACGGCTGGTGGTGGTCCAGCGGCGAGTTGACCAATAAGACGATCAGGCGTCGTGTGCTGCGAGAGCTGCTTCGAGCCTATCGTGCCCCATCGGAGCGATCAGCTCGCCCCGCAGCAGGTATAACGGCGCTCGGTGGTAAAGCAATACATCATGAAACGGGTCCGTGACGATCTTGGTGAGCCAGACCAGGCCCGTCTGCACGTCTTTAAGAAAAAACAGGTGCACCGTACGGAAAGCCAGGCCTCCGAGGCCCACGGCAAGCCAGATCTCCCCGACATGCCGCATGAAAGCGGAATTGGCGGATTGAGCCGGGAAGAAGCCGAATAAGGTCGGATTGATCCAGAGAATCGCCGGCGATATGGCCCAAATCAGCATCAGCACGACCTTGCGACGCAGGTTATAGCCGACCTTGATCTGCTCCTTGTGCTCGTGCGTGGCCTGATTGACTTCATCGTAGCCCTTAGGCTCGAAGAAGAAATGCCCCGCCTGACGGCTCACCATGGCCACGAGCCAGCCGATCTCGGCCGAGAGGGCCGGATTCCTGAATAGCAGGCCATATGCGGTAATGAAGCTCAACGCGCTGAGCAGGTGCAGCGACTGATTGATGCGGCTGTGGTGATAGTATCGATGATCATCCCACCGCTGAACTTTCAGAGTACGCCAGAAGCTTTGCATCAGGGTTCCTTACGCAAATTTGACAACACAGTGCAACGAATATAACAACGTCGTTACGGGGTTATTACACCGGATCGCTCAGAGCCCATCGCGTGTCACCATGACCTATCGCCAGACTGAAGATGAGGAGGCGGTCACATTAGCGCCACGCGCCGGCAAGGCCACGGCCAGTGTGATCTGGCTGCATGGTCTGGGCGCCGATGGCCACGACTTCGTAGGACTCGTACCGCAGCTGCGCTTGCCAGCGAGCGTGCGGTTCGTGTTTCCGCACGCGCCGGTCCGACCAGTGAGTATCAATCAAGGCTGGCCTATGCGCGCCTGGTACGACATAGAAGCGATATCGGAGAGCGCGCCGCAGGATGCTGCCGGCATCGCGGAGTCGGCGGCGCGCATCGACGAATATCTGCGTCGCGAACGCGCCGATGGTGTACCTGCTGACCATATCGTGCTCGCCGGATTCTCGCAGGGCGGCGCGATGGCCTTGCACACGGGACTGCGATACACCGAAGGCCTGGGCGGGATTCTGGCCCTATCAGCGTATCTACCCGTGCACGATCGGCTCGAGCTCGAAGGCAGCAGCGCCAACCGGCACACACGAATCCTCATGTGCCACGGTCGTCACGACGGCGTCGTGGCGCTGCAACTGGGTGAGCGCTCGCGCGATCTGCTGTTGCAACTGGGTTATGCGGTGCAATGGATTGAATATCCGATGCAGCACGAGCTTTGCGCGCAGGAGATTGAGGATATCTCGCTGTGGCTAGCGCGCATTCTGGCCTGAGATGGAAAAGCTCTTCATATCGGCCAACGCGCTGTTACGTGACGCGATGGAGCTTGCCAGACGGGTCGTTCTGAGCGGCTTTCGACCCAGCTTCCTGGTTGCGATGTGGCGCGGTGGGGCGCCAATTGGCATCACGATCCAGGAGGTGCTCGAATATCACGGCGTTGCGACCGATCACATTGCGATTCGCACATCGTCGTATCACGGCGGTGCGCACGAATCCAAGACAGTGCGCGTTCACGCGGTGGATTACCTGGTGTCGCGCCTGTCAGCGGAGGACGAACTGCTGCTGGTTGATGATGTATTCGATTCCGGCCGCAGCCTCGATGCGGTCATCGCGACACTCACAGCGCGTTGCAAGCGCAATCTGCCGGAAAGGATCCGCATAGCCACGGTTTACTACAAGCCCGCACGCAATCGCAGTACGTTGGTGCCGGATTATTTCATCCACGCGACCGACCAATGGCTCGTCTTCCCGCACGAGATCCAGGGATTAACGCGCGAGGAGATCCTCGAGCACAAACCGGTCGGGCCCGATTTCTTCGAGGCGATGAAGCCCTAGCGCCGCCCGTGCGCCTGGCGCCGGCTCAGGGCGCCCCGCCGACGAGTTGCGATCCGCTGCCGCTGCAACCTGAGGGCCCATAGCGGACAAACTTCTGCACGCGTTTGCCGGTATCGACTTCGGCGGTATAGATGTTGCCCTGGCTGTCGACTCCGACCTGATGCAGCCAGTGGAAATCCCCGCTCATGTGCCCGGCGTGGCCGACACGGCCGAGCTCCTGAAGACTATTGCGGTTCAGGATATAAATCGTCTGATTGGTGTTGTCGCCTATATAAAGACAGCTCTGCGCCTTGTCGGTGGAGAAGCTCATTGACACAGCGGTTCCGGGCAGCACCGGCAACGTATAGGTCTTGGCGCTGACGCCGCGCTCGGTCAGAAAGCCGCACTTGCCCGCCTCGCCGTTCGGGTTACTGCAGGGCTTGCCGAGCGAGGCATCCTTGATGTCGAACACCTGGATCCGATCATTGCCACGGTCGCAGACATAGATCTTACCGTCATCGGCGATCTTCACGCAGTGCACGGGGCTGCGGAAGAACGCGGGCTTGGTATGCCCCTTGGCCGAATCCTCGGGCCATAGGCCCTGCGCGGCCGCGCCGGCATCGTCGACGGGATTGTTCCCATACGCGCCGAAGTGGCCAATGTATTTGCCCGTGTTGGCATCGATGATCAGGATCCGGCGATTGCCGTAGCCGTCCGCAACGTAGAGTCGATCCGTCTTGGGATCTACGACGATATCGGCCGGCTGATACAGCAGCGGTGTAGCGTTGATGCCCCCGGCCTTGTCGTTGCTGTCGGGTCCCTTGGGCGTGCCGCCGATGCGCATTTTGAAGTTGCCGTTCATATCGAACTTCAAGATAAAACCATCGCCGCCCTCCCTGTTCGTAGTCCACGGCACCGCGTTCTGGGGAGCACCGGGTTGGGGAGCTGCGGCATTGCCTGCAATCCAGACATTGTCGTGGTTGTCGATGTAGATGCCGTGCTCGCTGTTGGGCCAGATGCAACCATCGGATGCCTTGCAACGGGTGCTCATGAAGCCCGGATCAGCCGGACCGCCCCAGGAGCGCAGCAGCTTGCCATTGACATCGAATTCCAGCACCGAAGGCGCGGCCTTGCAGCAATCGGCCCCGAAGCCATTCGCGCGCACAAAGCCCAGTCCGTTGATCGGCTGGCCTTTGGCATCGGTTGCCCCGGGCAGTGCCGGCTCGAGCCCAACTTCATCATTGGTCAACGTACGTGGGCGGTTATAGACCCAGATATGATCATGACTGTCGACATAGAGCCCGCCGATCTGGCCGAGTACCCAGTTATGCGGCAGCAGTGCCGGCCAAGCCGGGTCGATAAAGAAATTGGGCATCGTGCCGGCACTGGCCTTGTGCCAGACGCCGCTCTGCTCAATCAGCCCATCGAGCACGCCCTGCGTGTTTGGAGCGCTGTCTGGCAGCGCGGGTGCGGCAAAGAGTGCCGCCATCAGCCCCATGCACGACAGCGTGGCATTCAAGCTATATCGGCTCGCCATATTGTTCCTCGCTGGCTCGGACTGGCGGTGGGGCGATCAGATTACGTCGATGCTGAAGACCCAGCCACCGGATGGGCTGTCGAAGTTCTTCCACCCCGGGTGAAAGCCCGCGTCGCAAGCGACCAGCGTGCCATTGTGATTCTCCAGCCCGTGCGGATCGCAGGAGCCCGGAACCAGCGTGAGCGTCTCGATCGGCTCACCGGTGCGCACGTCGTAGCGCACCAACGCTGCGACGCTATTGGTGTGGCTCGTGCTTTCGTTCGCAATCACCTGCAGCATGGTGCCGTCCCGATCGAAGGTGATGTCGTGATAACGCGTCAGCCCCATCGGCGCGGCAATTGGGAACTGCGTTTCAATGATCCAGCTCGTGGGGTTCACGCACACGATCGAGTGCATCCGATTGTTGACGATCCAGAGTTTGCCTTCATGCCACTGCGCACCGTGGATGCCCCCGCTCTTGTTGCC
>JBEKWD010000278.1:0-5216 GCA_049513435.1 Steroidobacteraceae bacterium
CAATGCGGCCTTCGAGAAATTGACCGGCTACAGCGCCGAGGAGCTCATTGGTCAGGATCTGCGCCGATTGCAGGCCTGGGATCGCGAACAGGAGGCACGCGCGCAACTGCGCGAGGCCATCGCCCACGGCGAGGCCTGTAGTGTGCTGCTGCGCAATTACCGCAAGGACGGCACGCTGTTCTGGAGCGAGATGCAGATACAGCCGTTGCGCCGCGCGGACGGCGCGATCACGCATTTCGTCGGCTTCTACCACGACGTCACCGAACGCGAGCGCTCGGGCCTGCGCCGCGCCACCGGCCTGGCGAGCTGGCTGCGTGAGGACCGGCTGTCCGGCTTGTGCTCGCGCGCCTATTTCGAGGAGCTATTGCATCACGACTGGCACTGCGGCGCGCGCGAGGCGCGGGCGGTCACGCTGATCGTATTTGATATCGACGATCTCACCAGCTACAACGAGACTTTCGGGCGTGCGGCCGGGGATGCCTGCATCCGCCGCGTCGCCGGCGTGATCGGGGCGGCGTTCAAACGTGGCGCCGATGTCGTGGCGCGCTGGGAGGGCGGGCGCATCATCGCGCTGGTGCGCAATGCGGACATGGCGGCCATAGCCGCTTTTGCAACTTCGGTGGCGCAGAAAGTCGTCGGTCAGCACATCCATCATCCGCGCGCCGCGCGGCAGAAATTCCTGTCGGTCAGCGTTGCCGCGGCAAGCCTGGTGCCGAGCCCCGAGCGCTCGCCCGACGCGCTGGTGCAGGCGGCCATGAATGCGCTGGCGCGCGCCAAGCTCGACTTCGTGGCACGCGTGGCCGTGGCCGGACCCGAGGACATCGTCGAGACAGGTCCTAGCGCGTAGAGGCGCCGCTGGAGCGGGGCAGGGGCGAGACCAGCGCGATCACGCCGAACGCCGGATGATCGAAGTACTGCTTTTCGTTGTACTTGACGCTGCGCATCTCGTTGATGACGAAGCTCGCTTCCCCACTCAACGTCAGGTTCATACCCAGATGCAGGTAGGTCGCGCGCTCCAGATACACCATGCCGGACAATCCCCGCGTGTTGATCCCCAGATCCGCCAGCGCGATGCGTCTCGATCGCGCCGAGCTTGTAGTCGCTCGGCGGCAGCACCCGCAATAGCTGCGAGCTGCCACCGCGCGTGCTTTCATTACCAAAACCGCGGCCCGAAGGCGTGACGCTCCAGTCCTCGGGTGCGCCGATGTTCGAGGCGCGAAACACGATCATTTCGACCTCGTAGAGCGCTGTGCCCGGCTGCTGCGCGCGCGCCGCGCTCACCCAGCCGAGGCCGAGCCCCAGCCCCAGCACAGCGGCGAGCGCACTGACCCAATAGTTGCTGCTCCTGCGGCGAGCGACATTCATGCCGGTATGGTAGCAGGGCGAGTTGCTCATGCCCCAGCCAGGTGGTTGAGCAGGGCTTCGGCGCGCACGAAGCGCGTTTCGGTTTGCGCCAGAGCGCGTGTAATGCGCAGCTTGAGCGGGCCCTCGAGCCGGTACTCCTGGGCCTGGCGCTGGATCAGCCCGATCACGCGCGCCGGATCGACGCGATTGTGCTCCTCGAATTGAATGCTGCCGCCGGCCGGTCCGAGCTCGAGCCGCCGGATGCCCAGCTCGCGCGCGCGCAATCGCAGGCGCGCCAGCTGCAGCAGGTTGCGCGCCGGCTCGGGCAGCTCGCCAAAGCGATCCACCAGCTCGGCGCTCATGTCCTGCAACGTCGCGGCATCGGCCGCGGCGATGCGCTGATAAAGCGCCAAGCGCAGCTGCACATCGGCGACGTAATCCTCGGGCAGCAGCGCCGGCACATGCAGCTCGATCTCGCTGGCGGCGGCGAGGGCTCGCTCGAGCATCGGTTCACGACCCGCGCGCATGGCCTGCACGGCATGCTCGAGCATGTCCAGGTAGAGCGTGAGCCCGACCTCGGTGAGCTCGCCGCTTTGCTGCTCGCCCAGAAACTCGCCGGCGCCGCGGATCTCCAGATCGTGCGTGGCGAGCACGAAACCGGCGCCCAGATCCTCGAGCGACTCGATGGCCTCGAGGCGTTTGGCCGCATCGGCGCTCAGGCCCTTGCGCGACGGCACGATCAGATAGGCATAGGCGCGATGGTGCGAGCGGCCGACGCGCCCGCGCAGCTGGTGTAACTGCGCGAGTCCCAGACGCTCGGCATGGTTGATCAATATGGTATTGGCACTGGGCACATCGATGCCGCTCTCGATGATGGTCGTGCAGACCAGCACGTTGAAGCGCCGATGGTAGAAATCGACCATCAATTGCTCGAGCTCGCGCTCGCGCATCTGGCCGTGGCCGATGCGCAGATCAGCCTCCGGCACCAGTGCGGCCAGATCGGCGGCTACTTTCTCGATACTTTGAATCTCGTTGTGCACCAGATAGACCTGGCCGCCGCGCCGCAGCTCGCGCAATACCGCCTCGCGCAATGTCGGCGCGTGCCATTCGCTGATGAAGGTCTTGATCGCCAGGCGCGCGGCCGGCGGCGTGGCGATCAACGAGAGCTCGCGCAGACCGCCCAATGCCATGTTCAGCGTGCGCGGTATCGGCGTCGCGGTCAGTGTCAGCACGTGCACTTCGGCGCGCAGTGCCTTGAGCCGTTCCTTGTCGCGCACGCCGAAGCGATGCTCTTCATCGACCACGACGAGCCCGAGCTTGTGGAAACGTGCATGAGCGTGCAGCAAGCGGTGCGTGGCGATCACGATATCGACCGTGCCGCGCTCGAGTCCCGCCAGCACGGCCGCAGTCTCGCCGCTCGAGCGAAAGCGCGACAGCGCCTCGACGCGCACCGGCCAATCGGCGAAGCGGTCGCGAAAGCTCTGCAGGTGCTGCTGGGCGAGCAAGGTCGTTGGCACCAGTACCGCGACCTGGGTGCCGGCCTGCACGGCGACGAAGGCGGCGCGCATCGCCACCTCGGTTTTGCCGAAGCCCACGTCCCCGCACACCAGCCGATCCATCGGCCTGAGCGACTGCATGTCCTCGAGTACCTGGCGGATCGCCGCGGCCTGATCGGCGGTCTCCTCGAACGGAAAACCGCTGGCGAAAGTCTGGTATTCGAGCTCGCGTGCCAGCAATGGGGTGGCCTGATGCGCGGCGCGGCGCGCATGCAGATCGAGCAGTTCGGCGGCCACATCGCGCACCGCCTCGGCTGCGCGCCGGCGCGCGCGCGCCCACTGATCGGTGCCGAGCTTGTGCAACGGCGCAGTCTCGGGCGCGCCGCCCGTATAGCGGTTGACCAGGTGCAGCGCATGTACCGGCACGTAGACACGATCGCCATCGCGGTACTCGAGCACCAGGAACTCATTGCTCTGCTCGCCGATGTCCATGCGCTGCAGTCCGACATAGCGGCCGACGCCGTAGGTCTCGTGCACGACTGGCGCGCCGGGCTCCAGGCTCTGCAGATCACGCAGTATCGCGGCCGGGTCGGCCACAGCGGTGCGGCGCCGGCGGCGCTCCTGGCGTGCGCGCGCGCCGAATAGTTGGGATTCACTCAGCAGCAGCAGCGGCGGGGAGTGCAGGGCGAGAGCGCCGATATCTTCCCCGACGTGGATCGCCAGGCGCGCATCGCCGTTGGCGAACTGCTCCCAGCTCTGTAGCGCGCGCGGTCGCCGGCCATGCGCCGCGAGCATCTCAGTGATCACTTCGCGTCGGCCCGGCGAGTCGGCGGCGAGCAGTACGCGTCCGGCGTAACTGTCGAGAAAGCTCGTCAGCGGTGCCAGCGGCTGAGCCGCGCGCACGTCGAGGCGAAACTCCGGCGGCGCCGTGGTGGCGAAATCGTGGCTCGCTATCGTGCCCGCGCACTCGCTCGCGCTGTCGGCGAAGCGCTCGATGAAAACGCTCGCATGGGATTGCAGTGGCGCGCGCAGCTCCAGTGGCTCGACGAACGCCTCGGCCGGCGCCAGCAGCGGGCGCTCGATATCGTGGCGCCGATCCTCCCAGCGCGCACCGATCGCCTCCCAGGCGCGCGCCAGGGCGGCCTCGATCGCCAGGTCGCTGGCGATGATCGCGCCGCCTGGCAGGTAATCGGTGATGTTCGCGGTCGCATCGAAGAACAACGGCAAATAGAACTCGATGCCCGGCGGCGCGATGCCTTCGCTGACACCGCGATAGATGCTCATGCGGCTGATGTCGCCTTCAAAGCGCGCACGAAAGCGGCGTCGAAAGCCGCGCACCGCCTCCGGATCGAGCGGCAGCTCGCGCGCGGGCAACAGGCGCAGTTGCTCGATGAGATCGAGCGAGCGTTGCGAGTCCGGATCGAAGCGGCGGATGCTGTCGATGCGATCATCGAGCAGATCCACCCGCACCGGCGCGCTCGTGCCCATCGGAAACACGTCGAACAGCGAGCCGCGCACCGCAAACTCCCCGGGGGCGCTGACCTGGCTCACGCTGATATAGCCGGATTGCACGAGCCGCGCTCGCAGCGGCTCGAGCGCGAGGCTCTCGCCGCGCTTGAGCTCGAAGCTTCGCGCCTGCACATAACTGACCGGCGGCAGCCGCGTCAGCAGACTGTCGATGGCCAGCAGCAAGATGCCACGTTGCAGTCCCGGCAGGCGCGATAACGTGCGCAGGCGCTCGGAGATGATGTCCGGATGCGCAGAGAAGATGTCGTAGGGCAGCACCTCCCAGTCCGGCAGCGTCAGAATCTCGAGCGCGCCGGCGCCAAAGAAGCGCAGTTCAGCGGCCAGCTGTTCCACTTCGCGCGTATCGGCGCCAATGAATACCCAGGGGCGCGTGTCGGCGAGCAGCGCTTCGGCCAGCGCGAGCGCGCGCGCGCTGCCGTGTAATCCGCGCCAGCGCCAATGCGGCGCGCTTGCATCAGGCAGCGGTGGGTGCAGCAAAGCGCTCATGCGCAATTGTGCCCCAGGCACCTGTGCTGCACACTGCAGGCTATCGTGAGCCGACTATTCGAACCGTGGATGATCGGCCAGCTTGCGCTGGCAAACCGGATCATCGTTGCACCGATGTGCCAGTATTCGGCCGAGGAAGGCTCGGCGAGCGACTGGCACATGATTCATCTGGGCCATCTCGCACTGTCGGGCGCTGGCCTCATGCTCACCGAGGCAACCGCAGTGAGCCAGGAGGGCCGCATCTCGGCTCAGGACCTGGGTCTGTACAGTGATCAGAATGAAGCCGCGCTCGGCCGAGTGATCGCTGCGATTCGCAAATACTCGCCCATCGCCGTCGCGGTGCAACTGGCGCACGCCGGACGC
>JBEKWD010000279.1:0-4323 GCA_049513435.1 Steroidobacteraceae bacterium
CCGATCGCAGCGATGGCGTGCCGATGAGGCAGTGCTTGTTCGAGCGTGCGCAAGGCGTGCTGCGCGCTCAGATGGCGCACAACGCACAGGATCAAGCGATGCGTGATGCCGAAAGCGCGCTGCGCCTCATGCAATGCGCGCTCGATACCGCCGATCACGTCGGCTAGCGCGACTCCGCGCTCGGTATGAGTCTGTGGATCGAAGAATATCTCAACGTGCACGACCCCCTGGGCGTGGGCTCGTTGCAGATAGGCCTGAGTCAGGGCATAGAAATCCTGCTCATCGCGCAGCACTTCGGCGACGGCATAGTAGAGGTCGAGGAAGGACTGCAGATCCGAGAATTGGTAGGCAGCGCGCAGTTGCGCCACGGTTGCATAAGGCAACGCGATGCCATGTTTCGCTGCCAGTGCGAACGCAAGCTCTGGCTCGAGCGTGCCTTCGATGTGTAGATGCAGCTCCGCCTTGGGTAGTCCTCGAATGAACTCCTGCATCCTTCGATTGTATACAAGCGGCCCCCGCACTTGCGCCCTGTCGGCTGCACCGACGCTGGGCAAAGCTGCGCGTGTTGGTGCTGGTAGCTTGCCATCACGGTGCAAATGGGCCCGGCGGGCAGCCAAGCGGAAGCGTGTACAATCCTCAGCGATGGGCCAGCTGACGACTCACGTGCTCGACATCAGCGCTGGTCTGCCGGCGGCCGGTGTTCAAATCGAGCTGCACGAGCTGACCTCGGCGTCCAGACTTCTGCTTGCCAGCGTCGCTACGGGCCCGGATGGCCGATGCCCCGCACCGCTGATCGCGGGCGCCGGGTTTCATGCCGGCCGCTACGCGCTGACGTTCCACGTCGCGGCGTACTTTCGCGCCCGCGGCGTCACCCTGACGGCTCCGGCGTTCATCGAGGACACGGTGATCAATATCGGCATTGCTCATCCGGATGAGCATTACCATGTGCCGTTGTTGATCTCGCCCTGGAGCTACTCGGTCTATCGCGGAGGCTAGTCGCGCGTGGCAGCGGACACAATTCAGAGCGCATCGAACGCGATCCGCTTTGTGCTCGATGGCCAGGTCGTGGCCGTCTCAGGTCTGCCGCCGACCATGACGGTGCTGGAGTATCTGCGCGAGATCGCTCAGCGCACGGGCACCAAAGAGGGTTGCGCAGAAGGAGACTGCGGTGCCTGTACCGTTGTGCTCGGGGAGTTGGCCGCCGACGGCACGCATGTCAACTACCGGGCCATCAATTCCTGCATTCGTCTGCTGCCGACGATCGATGGCCAGGAGCTCATAACGGTTGAGAGCCTTCAGGCCGCAGATGGCAGCCTGCATCCGGTGCAGCAGGCGATGGTCGATCAGCACGGCTCGCAGTGCGGCTTCTGTACACCTGGATTTGTGATGTCGCTGTTTGTGCTGTATCTGCATGCGGACACGCCGGCGCGCGAGCAGGTGCTTGAGGCCCTCGCCGGCAATCTGTGTCGATGCACCGGTTATCGGCCAATCATCGAGGCTGGCATGACGATGGGCCGTTATCCGCGACCGTCGCACTGGAGCCGCGAAGCGGCCAACACCGCCGGGCACCGCGATGCGCTGCGCTCGATTCAGCGCGCGCAGGCCTTCAGGCTCCCCGGTTGGCACTCCCCGCGCACCACTGATGAACTGGCCGCCGCGCTCGAGGCCGATCCCAGCGCGGTACTACTCGCCGGTGGCACGGATGTTGGGCTCTGGGTCACCAAGCAATTGCGGGAACTTCCGGCGATTATCTACCTCGGGGAGGTCGCGGAGCTCAGGCAGCTGCACAGCGACTCGGTCGGTATCGTGATTGGCGCGGCAGTGTCGCTGGCCGCAGGCTGGGCCGCCATCGTAGGTCTCTACCCTCAGCTCGCAGAGGTGGCGCAGCGATTTGGTTCTCCACCGGTGCGCAACTCGGGCACCCTGTGTGGCAACCTCGCCAACGCTTCGCCGATTGGCGATGCTATTCCGGTGCTGATCGCACTGGGCGCAATCCTCCAATTGCGCCGAGGCAAGCAGACACGAGAGCTGGCGCTCGAGGATTTCTATCTGGGTTACCGGCGCACGGCCCTGACAGCCGGCGAGTTCATCGTCTCGGTCAGCGTACCGGCGGCGCGTTCCGGCCAGCGCGTGGGCAGTTATAAGCTCTCCAAGCGCATCGATCAGGACATCTCAGCGGTCTGCGCTGCAGTCTCGGTGCAAGTGCAGGGCGCTGAAGTACGCGTGGCCCGCATTGCCTTTGGCGGCATGGCGGGTATTGCAGCCCGGGCCCGCGGCGCTGAGAGCGCGTTGCTGGCGGCGGGGTGGAATCAGGCCGGCATCGATGCCGCAGCGAGCGCGCTCGCGTCGGATTTTCAGCCCCTGACGGATCTGCGCAGCAGCAGCGCGTATCGGTTAGAGGCCGCGGCCAACCTGCTGCGCCGGTTTTATCTTGAGCACAGCGGCACCAGGCTGCCGCTGCGTACGACGGCCGCGCTGCTTTCTACCGGTTAGGGCTATGCCGGTCGCAGAATCTGAAGTAGATGATTTGATCGGTGCCGCGCAGCCCCACGACAGCGCGCACCTGCATGTCACGGGTCGGGCGCTGTACGCGGATGATATCCCGCTGCCCGCCAATGCATTGCACGCGGCTTTCGGGCTCAGCAGCATCGCGCACGGTCGTATCCGCGCGCTCGACCTTGCACCCGTGCAAGCCATGCCAGGTGTGGTCACGGTGGCCACGGCGGCGGACATTCCCGGTGAGAACAACTATGGCGGGGCACATCACGATGATCCGGTGTTCGCTCCGGGGCTCGTCCAGTACGCTGGCCAGCCGTTGTTCGCAGTGGCCGCAGGTAGCTACCTGGGCGCGCGCAAGGCGGCGCGCTGCGCCCGCGCCGAATACGAGCCATTGCCGGCGATTCTGGATATCGCCGCCGCGCTCAAGGCGCAGAGCTACGTGTTGCCCTCAGAGCGTCTCGTCCGCGGGCGGCCACACGAGGTGCTGGCTCAGGCGCCACATCGGCGGCACGGTACAGTGTGTATCGGCGGTCAGGATCACTTCTACCTCGAGGGACACATCGCGATCGCGCTGCCACAGGAAGATGGCGCGATGCTGATTCACAGCTCGACGCAGCATCCATCCGAGGTCCAGCAGGTCGTCGCGCATGTGCTCGCCAAGCGCGCGAATCAGGTCACTGTGCAGTGCCGGCGCATGGGCGGAGGCTTCGGCGGCAAGGAAACCCAGCCCGCGCTGATTGCCGCCGCCGCGGCGGTACTGGCGCGCAAGTGCGGCCGGCCGGTCAAGTTGCGACTCGACCGCGACACCGACATGCTCATGACCGGCAAGCGACACGATTTCCTGGCCGACTATGAGATCGGGTTCGACGACAGCGGCCGACTGCTCGCCTTGACGGTCACGCTTGCCTCGCGCTGCGGCTATTCGGCTGATCTGTCCGGTCCGGTCAACGACCGTGCGCTACTGCATTTGGACAATGCCTACTATCTCGAGCACGTTGAGATCGTCTCGCATCGCTGCAAGACCCACACGGTCTCGAATACAGCTTTTCGCGGTTTCGGCGGACCTCAGGGCATGATGGTGATCGAGCAGATCGTCGATGAGATCGCGCGCACATTGGGCATGGATCCGCTCGCCGTGCGCCGCTCGAACCTCTATGGGCCCGCATCGCGTAACGTCACGCACTACGGCCAGGTCGTGGAAGACAATCTTATACACAAGATAATCGATCGGCTCGCCGTCGACAGTCGCTACCGGGAGCGCCGCGAAGCCGTGGCAACGTGGAATGCGGTCAATCCCATCATCAAGCGCGGTGTGGCGCTCACGCCGGTTAAATTTGGCATCTCCTTCACTTCGACCATGTTCAATCAGGCCGGGGCGCTCGTGCACGTGTATAGCGATGGCACCGTGCTGCTCAATCACGGTGGTACCGAGATGGGGCAGGGGCTCTTTATCAAGGTGGCCCAGATCGTCGCGGCCGAGTTTGGCTTACCGCTCACGGCAATCCGGGTCTCGAGCACGGATACTTCAAAAGTGCCCAACACCTCGGCCAGCGCGGCGTCGGCGAGCACGGACCTGAATGGCAAGGCGGCTCAGGCCGCAGCTCGCATCATCCGGGCGCGGTTGGTCGATTACCTGTGCGCTAAACGCGAATGCGAGCCGCAGGCGGTTCGCTTTCAGGGCGGCCGGGTGTTCGCTGCGGAGCACGAGATGGATTTCACCGAGCTGGTGCAAGAGGCCTATCGTGCACGCATTGCGCTGTCGGCGACGGGCTTCTATCGCACACCGAAGATCGCTTGGGACAAGACGGCAATGCGCGGTCGGCC
>JBEKWD010000280.1:0-4307 GCA_049513435.1 Steroidobacteraceae bacterium
TAGGATGCGTACAGTCCCCAGTTGCGCGCCAAGCGGTAGCTCAGGCCGGCTGTGACGGCCGGACCGAGTGAGCGGCTCAGTGAGATCTGTGTCGGACCGCCGCTCGCGGCGTTGCCACCCGCGGTCGATTCCCGATCGTAGAAGTTCACGTAGTTGATTCCGGCGCCGAGGTATGGCCGCAGCGCGTAGTTTTCATTGAGAAACTTGTAGTTCAAGAGCAGCGTGGGCGCTGCCCACCTGGCGCTCGATAGCTCCACGTCGTTGTAGGGTACGGAGCCGAGCATTGAGGGCCCTCTGCCATAAGTCTTCGTGATCGGCGGATAACCGAGCGCAAGTTCCAGATTGAAGTGATCAGTCAGCGTGCGTACATACGCGAGGTACAGTGTCTGCACATTCTTCACAGACAGGTTGAGGCCCGCGGGCGCATACGGGCCGGAGATGTTCTGGGCGCTGGCGTCGTAGAAGAGCGCGTACAGGCCGGCTCTGATCTCGTTGGGCGGCGCCGTGTCTGCGCAGAACGCGGCCTGGCATAGCGATGCGCTGGCGCTGAAGAGTGCAACGCTGAGCGCGCGCCTGCTGGCTGTATTCATGGCCGTTGCTCTTTAGAATTGGCTGAAGAAAGAACGGGCAGCCAGAGCGCAGAACGGCGCCACGTCGCCGTGGTAGTTCTCCACGAGCTGTTGCTGGGCGGCAGTCGGGCTGAGACTGCCGCCGGCCGCCGATTCCAACGAGGCCAGCTGTGCGGCTTCGCTCTCCTGAAAGGCGACCTGTATGGCCGCGAACGATCCCGATGGCGTCGCATTGACGTCGAGCAGCGTGATCGGGTTGGGAGACAGCGCGCTCCAGAATGCAGCCATGGTTTGCGCATTGACGCTGAAGAACACGGTCGGGTCTTTATCGCCGCCGCATAGCAGCGTCGGTGCAGTGGGCGCCCAGCTACCGTTGCGCAGGTCGTTTTTGTACAGCGCCAGCCGGAAGGTCTGCATTGGCGCGGCCACCGCGAGCCCGGCGCTGGGCGTCGGGGCTTGAGTGCCGTCCGGATCACTCGCTGCATCCAGCGCATAGGCTTCGCGAAAGCTATTGTTGACCAGGTACGGCGAGCCAAAGCCTGCCGCAAACAGCGGTGTCTCCGGGTTGTTCGGGTTGCTCGGTACAGCCAGCGCCGCGGTCAACTGCGCCGAGAGCGTCGGCTCGCCTGGTATGGTAACCACCGGCGTGGTGCTGTCGAACAATGCGCTTTCGGGCAGCGCGCCATTGGCAAAGAGCGTATCAATCGGTGTCGCGCTGGGCAGTAGAGTGTCGATACCGGTCGCGTATGTGGCGGAGTAAACGTCGCTCGTGGTGCTGTAGATGTTGCCGTAGGCGTGCTGGTAGCTCGTCGTGAAGAGCGGAAAGAATACCGTCGAGCCGAGGCTGACATTGCCAAATATTTCCGCATCACCGAGGGCTTCCAGTGCATAAGGCCCGGAGATATGCGTCGCGGCCGTCACCCTCTGCCCGGCCGCTTCCAGCGCGCGCTGCGTGGCCATGGCGACGTGACCGCCCTCCGAAAAACCGGTGACGAAGAGCTGGCCATTGTCGCTCGTCGCTACAGCGAAGGTGTTCGGCAATCCCGTGCGGGCGGCGGTCAGAATATCGATCATCTCGCCCGATTGTTGTACGGCGTTGAGAAAAGGGTGATAGCCCAGTGTCGAGATGTCATAGCCGGCATAGTTCGGTGCCACCACGATGTAGCCTTGCGCGGCAAACATGGCGGCAATCAGGTCGCCCTCGGAGTTCGCGGGGTTCGTGATATCGGCGATGTTAGCCGTCTTGTCGGTCTGCGTGCCGTGCGCATAAAGCAGGATCGGTCGCGGACCGGAGCAGGCTGGGGCGGCACCGGTCGGCACCATGAGTGCGCCGGAGGATTCAGTAGTCTCACCGGCTGCCCCGACGGTCCAAAACTTGATGTAGTAGAAATCGATGCCGCAGAGCGGGGCGCCGGTGACTTGCAGCAGCTGCGCGCCGGCCGTCGATGCAGCCAGGTTAGCGGCAAAAGCACTCGCATTCAGCGATGCGATCCGAAACGGCGGATTCTCGGCCAGCGTTCCGTGCGCGGTCGAGCTGGATACGATCGAAGTAGTGCTGTCCGCTCCACAGGCGCTCAGCAACGCGCCGGCGAACGCTGCAAGCAGCTGCCCGCGAAACCTATGCATGCCACCCCCGCAACCGACGACCAGACTTGAACGCCGACGCTCGATCCTGTTATTGAGCACGCCTGGCCGCGAGCCGCTAAATACTACTCCATTGCGCTAAGGCCGGCGCGCGCGCCAACGCCGCCTGCGCTATCCTTCCCGACCGGGCGTAATTCCCTGCTGGCGGCGGCATACATGAAGTACAAGGACTACTACTCGGCCCTTGGCCTTGAACGCGGCGCCACCGATGATCAGATCAAGAAGGCCTATCGACGCCTCGCGCGCAAGTACCACCCCGACGTCTCCAAGGAGGCTGATGCGGAGGCGAAATTCAAGGAAATCGCCGAGGCGTATCAGACGCTCAAAGATAAGGAAAAACGCGCCGCCTACGATCAGCTGGGCACTCACCGACCTGGGGAGGACTTCCAGCCACCACCGAATTGGCAGCAGCAGTACAGCGGTGCCCCGTTCTCGGCCGAAGATCTGAACCTGGACTTATCTGATTTGTTCGCTCATCTGCGCGGCGAAGCGCGCAGGGGCCCTCGGGGCGCGATGCGCGGGCGCGATTTTGAGGTCGCCGTACCGATAAGCATTGACGAGGCCTACCACGGCACGCAGATCGAGCTGGATCTGAACATGCCGGAATACGACGAGCAAGCTCAGCTGCGACGCGTGCCGCACGCCTTCACGGCCCGTGTTCCGAAGGGCGCTACCGACGGACAGCGGCTGCGCGTGCCGGGCAAAGGCGGCAAGGGTATCAATGGCGGCCCCGATGGTGATCTATACCTGAACATCAGCCTGCGCCCGCATCCGCTGTACCGCGCCAGCGGCCATGATCTGTATCTGGATCTGCCGCTGGCACCCTGGGAAGCTGCACTGGGCACCAGCGTCGAAGTGCCGTCTCCGGGCGGCATGCTACGACTCAAAGTGCCAGCCGGTACGCAGGCCGGTCGACAATTGCGGCTGCCGGGCCGGGGGCTGCCCAAGCCCCGAGAAGGGCAGGGCGATCTGTACGCAATCGTGCAGATCGTGTTGCCGAGTGTGATCACCGAGCCCGAGCGCGCGCTGTACCAGCAACTGGCGGCTGCCTCAGCGTTCGACCCTCGTGCGCATTTTGCTTCGGAGGCAGGACATGCGCGTTGAGTTGCATGAAATGATCTGGTTCGAGCAGCACGTGCTCTCATTACCCGAGTTGGCCGAAATCTCCCATCTGCCCCCCGCGGTGCTGGAGGAGCTTATGGATTACGGGGCCATTGAACCGATCGCTCCGGCGACGGGCGAACCGCGCTTTGGGGCCGCCGCACTCAGGGCAGCGCGCACTGCCAGCCGTTTGCGCGCAGATTTCGAACTCGAAACCCAGGCTCTTGCGGTCGTCCTGGGCCTGTTGGATAGGGTCGATGAGCTTCGCGCGCAGTTGCACGCGCTGCAGGCACGCCAGCCGAAATCGCATCGATAGTCGCCGCGGCGCGGCGCGCATCAAGCTTTAGGCGATCAGCCGCCCGAGCTCACGGCGCCCAATGTCAGGGCCGTGTCGACCTCGCTTTCCGCCGCCAGCCAATCCTCAGCTTCGTATCCAGGGGCAAACCCGCGACGCTCCGCCAGGAAATAGGCGGTTTGCGCAATCATTGCACGGCGCTGATCCGGATCGATCGGGACGGGGGTTGTCGCAGCGCTTTTCTGCCGGGGCGATCGGCTCGCTGCGCGCCGCACGTTCGGGGACGACTCCACTGCCATAATTGCCTCCTTCAATAAGGAACAATTGACGATAAAAGCCGCTTCGATCATCGCGCGACCCAACGCTTCGGGCAAGTGTCGCGAGCCGGCGTCAACACTGTTAAGACGCGGGGAGGCTTCCATTCAGCATGCGCTCAGAGCAGCATGAGCAGCCGTTCGGAGCGCCGGAGTGTCTTCATGGCTAGCTTATCGAGTGAGATGTCGATGTGGTCGCGCGCGTGCGCTCTGCTTGAGGAGGCCGAGCGTCGGCACCGTCGGTTTTTTGACCTGCGATCCGTCGCTGAGCGTCCGCCGGCTTGGGAGCCGCCGGTTGATATCTACGTGCTCGAACGCGAGCTGCAGGTGGTGGTTGCGCTGCCAGGAGTGAGCCCCGATGCCATCGAGGTGGAGCTGACGCCG
>JBEKWD010000281.1:0-4291 GCA_049513435.1 Steroidobacteraceae bacterium
GCCAACGCCATCGCGATTCGTCAAGCGCCGACGCCAGGTGCCGTTGTCTGTCAGCAGCAGGTTACAAAGCAAGCGCCAGCACGGCAGGCTGGCCGGATCGCTCGAGAGCCCCAAGGGCGGCCCGGCTTCGTGTATCAGCGAAGCGGGCAGCGAGGCCAGTGCGCGGGCCAGCTGCGCGCGCAATAACGAGGCCAGACTCTGCGCGACGCGTTCGGCCAGACCGCCGCGCGCGTCAAGCAGTCGCGGCAGCCAGTGCGAGCGCTGCTGCAACATTTCGGCGAGCAGGGATTCCAGACGGTTCCAGTTGTTGTCCAGGTGCTCGAACAAGCGCTCTGCGGCCACGGAGCCTGGCTCCTGCATGACGCCTTGGAGCGCGCGACGCGCGGCCCGCCGATACAGCGACGCGGGCGCCGGATTGATCTGCAGCGAAGGACTCGAGCCCGCAGCCACGGGTAGTGCCGCGGCCAGGGAATGATTCAGGGCATCGATCGTTTGGATCCGCAGGCGCGCGGGGTTGTGCATGAGCTGCCAGCCACACAAGCGATCGCGCTGCGCGGCCGCCTGCATCAACTGCGCGTCGACGCCCGCGATGATCTCGCCAGTGCTGGCCGCTCGCAGCGCCGCGTGTATGCGTTGGCGCATCTCGGCGGCCGCTTTGCGCGTGAACGTAATTGCGAGTATCTGCTCGGGCGCATCGACACTCGCGAGCAGTGCCAGGAAGCGCGCAGTCAGCACGGTCGTTTTGCCCGACCCTGCCGGCGCCTGCAGCAGCAGCGAGCGCTCGACCTCAAGCGTCTGGGCTCGTGCGCGCCGATCCATATCGAACAGCTCTTGCGAGCCCAAAAGCGTGCTCACGAGGACTGCTCAACGCGACAGAAGGCGTGCAGGTAGCAGTTATCGCAGGCGCCGCGCTGCGGCTGCACCGCCGCATAGCCGGATAGATATTCCTGCACCAGAGCGTGCAGCTGTGCACGCCATTGCTCGAGCAATATCGACCACGCCTGCGCGCTGTCCGCGGCTTTGCGCAACCGTGGCACTCGCCCCGGACGATCCGCAATGCCGCGCAGCTTGAGCCCCTCGCGGCCGGCGTACAGAGCCAGCACGCCGGCCGTGTGCTCGCCCGCGGCCGTCGCATAGGCCAGCAGCTGCGGCTGAGTAGATCGCTGCGCATAGGCATCGAACGCCCGGGCAGCGCCGCTCTTGTAGTCGATCACGAGCAGGCCTCCGTCGCCCAACCGGTCCACACGGTCGAGGCGCAATTGCAGGCTCGCGCCACCGATCGCGCAGGACTGTGACGCTTCGAGCTGCATGACTTCAAATGACTCGCGCGTGCGCTCCCATGCGATCAGCTCACGCAGCAAGTGTGCCGCGCGCGCGCCTTCGCGGCTCAAAAGCGCTGGCTCGAGAGAGCCTACGAGGCGCGCCTCAACCTCCTCGAGCGCGCGCTCGATGCTCGATTGGATCAGGGCGAGCGTCTCCTCGGCCGCACGGCGCCGCAGCGTGTCGGAATCGCGCGTCGCGTCCCAAAACAGTTCCAGCACGCGATGCAAAATCTGCCCACGCAGGCGCGGGTCGATGCCCGGCGCGGGCTCGGGCAGCTCGCGTGCCTGCAGGCGCAATCGCGCAAAGCTGCGAAACGGACACAGCGACTGCAGCTCGAGCAAATACGTGCCGCCGCGCAGCGCCTGCTGCGCGGGCCAGGCGGGTCCACGCACATCGCTCCAGCTCTCGAGCGCGGGCGCGTGCGAGACAATCCAGGGCTCGAGCGCAAATGCTTGCGCCTCATGTACGCCCTCCCAATTCGACAGCAACGGACTGGGGGCCAATGGCAACTCCCCGTCACTGCGAGCGCAGCTCAGCGTCAGAGTTGGCGTCGCCTGGCGCCAGCGCTCCAATGCCTCGTGCGCCAGTTGCAATTGGCCCTCCGGGCTCGCCATCGGCATGCCGGTGGCTGCCTGCAAGCCGATCGGGATCAGCGGATCCGGGGATGCGGCTGGCGGCCACGCTTCGGCCGACAGGCCCGCAACCCAGATGCCGTCGTATTGCACGATCGGATCATCCAGCGCCGCCGTCACTGTCACGGCTACATCGTCGCTGGCGGGCTCGAAGGCGATGCGTGCGGCGAGCTCGAGCAGCTGCTCGCCGGCTTGTTGGCGCGACAGGCGCTGTGGCGTGATCGTTATGGTGGAGAATTCGCCTAGCAGCTGATCAAAGCGCATGCGCACCTGCTGCTCGGCGCTGTTGAGCGCCTCACCGGGCCAGCCCACACGCGCCAATAAGCTCGCGAAGCGCTGCGCCCATTGCGAGGGCGTCGCGAGCGCGGCCGCAGCATCGCTCTGAAGGGCTGCGAGCGCCTCGGCCAATGCGCGCCACGCGAGTGCCGCGCTCTGACCCAGCTCCTGCACGAGCCGGCCCGCCAGGGCATCCAGATTCGCCAATTGAGCGGCGCCCATGTTGTGCTCGCGCAGCCACACATCGATGCGCAGCCTCGAGTCACGCCCCGCAGTGTCGAGAAAAGGCGATCGCAGCACCGTGCTCAGGGCATTGAAATCGCCCTGCCCGCAGGCCAGAGCGATGAGCTTGAGCGCGCTGTTGATCAGCGCATACTCGTGCAGCGGCTGGCCGCCTTCGATCGCGAAGGCGCTCTCGGCGTGCGAGCCCGCGGGCTCCAGGATCAAGCGGTAGTCCAGACGCTGCGAGAGCGCGCGCTCCCACCAATGCCGCTGCTCGCGCAGCTGCAGCACCACCAGCAGCAGCCGGGCGCTCGGATCGCGTGCGATTTGGGCTGCGCACCACTGGGCGGCAGCCTCGGCCTCGTGCTCCGGATTCTCAAAGATCAGGCTGCGCTCGCCGCGCGCCACTGCGCGCCCGAGCGCACGTGATCGACCGACAGGCGAAGCGATGCTCACGCCCATGCGCTCGAGCCAGGCGCGGCGCGCGGTCCCGATGCTTTGGAAGCCGAGCATGAGCGCCGGTGCCGCCGCTTGCAGGTACGGCTCACAGTCGACCCAGGAGCCGCTGCGCAACGCCCCGAGTTCGCTGCAGCGGCGCCGCATATGCGCCCGCGCCAGCAGCAATACCGCGGCCTCGGGCGCCGAGTCTGCGCGCGGCTCGAGTCCGTAGTCCTCGAGTAGCTCGACGCCACGGCGCAGACTGTCGATCAGCGCATCGGGGCTCAGCACCAGCAGACCACCACAGGCCTCGCGCACGGCATCGCGCCACAGCAGCCATGCCTCGGAGCCCGACAGGCGCCGCGGGACCGTGTGGCCGCGCGCGCGTGCGGCATCCAGACCGCGCTCGAGCCACGCCCCCCAGGGCAGAATATCGGGACTGCCCCAGACGCGTCGTGCGAGCCGAAGTTGTGCTGCCGTGTGTGCGATGCGCAGCGCCGCCGCGCGCTGCCGGGTGGGCACGATCAGTGTGCCACCGTGCTCTAGGTGATCGATGGCCTCACTAGGAATCTCAAGCAAATCAGAAAATTACCGTATTTTCTTCTGACACTACTTGAATCGTTGCTGCGCATTGAGCACGTTCGCCGAATCCCCTTTCGGCGCAGCGCCCGCGTAGGTATCGAGCAACTCTTCCATGCGCTGAAACACCGTATGCAGTGTCGCGGAGTCAGGCAGCGTCGTAATGCGGAAATGATTGCGATAGGGCACATTGAAGCTCACCCCCGGCGCAACCAGCACATGCTTCTGCTCGAGCAGATCCAGCGCGAACTGTTGATCGTCAAAGTCGGGCAGCGCCTGGCGATCGACTCCGATAAAGGCGTACATCGCGCCCGCTGGCGGCGCCAGGCGCAGATAGCGGCTGCGTGCGACCGCATCGAGGACCGCGCGGCGCGATTCGTAGAGTCGGCCGCCGGGGCTGACCAGAGCGCGAATGCTCTGGTAGCCGCCCAACGCGGTCTGCACTGCCCATTGAGCCGGAACGCTACTGCACAGGCGCAGCGACGAGAGCAACTCGAGGGCCGAGAGGTAATCCCCGGCGCCGCGCAATTGTCCCGAGAATATCGCCCAGCCCACGCGATAGCCGCAGGCACGGTAGATCTTCGACAGTCCCGAGAGCGTGGCGCAGAGCGTGTCCTGCACTATCGTTGCCAGCGGTATCGACTCTGCGCCGTCATAGACCATCTGGTCATAGATCTCATCGCTGAACACGACCAGCCGGTGCCGCTCAGCCAGGCGCGCCAGCTCTTCCAGTACCGCGCGCGGGTAGGCCGCTCCGGTCGGGTTGTTAGGATTGATCACCACGATCGCGCGCGTGCGACGCGTGATCAGCGATGCGATCT
>JBEKWD010000282.1:0-4273 GCA_049513435.1 Steroidobacteraceae bacterium
TGGCGCGCCCGGAGAGATTCGAACTCCCGACCCTCAGGTTCGAAGCCTGATGCTCTATCCAACTGAGCTACGGGCGCCGCGGGACCGGATGGTAGCCGATGTACCATGCAGACATGCTCGATCCGCAATCCGCTGAAGCACTGATTAGCGCGCACCTGTTGTGTCTGCCAGTCGAATCGCTGCCGATCGGCCAGTGTGCCGGTGCGGTGCTGCGCGAGAACATCTACGCCGAGCGCGACCAGCCACCATTCGATCGCGTGACGATGGACGGGGCTGCATTTGCCTCCAGCGCCGCTGCCGGCGGCCAGCGGCGCTTCAAGGTGCAGGCGGTTCAGGCCGCGGGTGAGCCACCCGGCGCGCTGAGCTCGGCTGCGCATTGCATCGAAGTCATGACCGGAGCGGTGCTTCCGGCGGGCTGCGATACGGTCGTGCCGGTAGAAGCGCTGCATCGCGAGAACGGCCATGTTGCGCTCAGCGACGGCCTGAGCCTCGCGCCCTGGCAGAACGTGCACCGACGCGCGAGCGATCGCAGCCAGGGTGCGCTGCTGCTGACGACTGGCACGGTGCTGCGCGCGCCGGAGATTGCCGTGGCAGCCTCGGCCGGCATGGCGCGCATCCGCGTGAGCAGCCAGCCCGCGATACTCGTCGCATCCACGGGCAACGAGCTCATCGAGCCCGGTGACCCGATTGCGCCGCACCAGATCCGGCGCTCTAACGCCTATGCCGTCAGCGCCGCGCTGCGCCAGCGCGGTTTCCACCGCGTCGCCGAGGATCATCTGCCCGACGATGCCGCATCGATGCGCGATCGCCTGCGGCTACACCTGAGTACGCACGAAGCGCTGATTCTGTCGGGCGGGGTATCCATGGGTCAGTTCGATCTCGTGCCGCAGGTACTCGAGGAGATCGGCGTGCACCGCGTGCTGCATGGCATCGCGCAAAGGCCTGGCAAGCCGATGTGGTTCGGCACCTCGAATGAGGGCCGCTGCGTGTTTGCGCTGCCGGGTAACCCCGTCTCGACGCTGGTTTGCCTGGCCCGTTACGTCGTGCCCGCACTGTATCGGGCCATGGGCGTGCCGGAGGCGCCGAGCGAGCGCGTGGCGCTGGGCGCGCCCATTGAATGGTCCGCGAACATGGCCGGCTTCGTGCCGGTACGCATCACGCACGACGACTGGGGCCGGCCCTGGGCCACACCCTGTCCCACCAATGGCTCGGGCGATTTCGCTACCCTCGCGCTCACGGATGGCTTCATCGAGCTGCCCGCCGGACCGGCCGACTTTGCCAAGGGTTATGTCGGACGGCTCTATCGCTGGTGAACAAGCCCGATCTGGTAGCCTTATAGTTCCATGAGCACTGTAATCGTACATGCGCTGCGGCCCCGGCAACCCCGCCTGGTGGACAGCCTGGAGCGGCCGCTGCGCGATCTGCGTCTCTCGGTGACCGATCGCTGCAATTTCCGCTGTCCCTATTGCATGCCCGGCGAGCAGTTCCACGAGCAATACCATTTCCTTAAATCGCGCGAGCGGCTCTCGTTCGATGAGCTGCTGCGCCTCACGCGCGTGTTCGTCGAGCTCGGCGTGGTCAAAGTGCGCATCACCGGCGGCGAGCCACTCTTGCGCGCCGGGCTACCCGATCTGATCGGCGATCTCACAACCTTGCCGGGGGCGCCGGACATGGCGCTCACCACCAATGGCGTGCTGCTGGCCCAGCAGGCCGCGGCACTGCGCGCCGCCGGACTCAAACGCGTGACCGTGAGCCTCGATAGCCTTGATCCAGCCATATTCCGCGAGATGTCGGGTGGTTATGGCACGGTCGAAGATGTGCTCAACGGCATCGACGCGGCGCAGCGCGCCGGCCTCGAACCGCTCAAGATCAATACCGTCGTGCAGCGCGGCGTCAATGATCACACGGTGCTGGACCTGCTCGAGCGCTTTCGCGGCACGGGCATTATCGTGCGCTTCATTGAATACATGGACGTTGGCAATCGCAATCACTGGGATCGCACGCGAGTCGTGAGCGCACATGAGCTGCTCGAGCAAGTCAGCGCGCGCTGGCCGCTGCGTGCGCTCGAGCCGGGCTATACCGGCGAGGTCGCAAAACGCTACGCCTATCTGGATGGCGCGGGGGAGATTGGTTTCATCGCTTCGGTGACTCAGCCTTTTTGCGGCGACTGCACCCGCGCGCGTCTGTCTTCCGACGGTAAGCTCTACACCTGCCTGTTTGCCGCCGAGGGCGCGGACCTGCGCGCGCCGTTGCGCGCCGGCGCCAGCGATGCGGAGCTCGCTGCCTTGATCAGTGCGATCTGGCAACGGCGCGCCGACCGCTACAGCGAGCTGCGCGAGCAGTTGCGCGCTCGCGGCGTGCAGCATGTCGAGATGAATCACGTCGGCGGCTGAACTCGCCATGGCCCGCTCAGCTCTCGCCCGAACTGCCGCGCTGACCCATCTGGACGCTCGCTCGCGGCCCACGATGGTCGATGTCAGCGCCAAACCCGTGACACATCGCATCGCCGAGGCTGAGGCACTGGTGCATCTGCCGGCAGCGGTGGCGCGCGCACTCACGCGCAGCGGCCATCGCACCAAGAAGGGTCCGGTATTCGATACCGCCATCCTGGCCGGTGTCATGGCCGCCAAACGCACCTCCGAACTGATCCCGTTCTGCCACCCGCTCGCGCTCGAGCAATGCCAACTCGACATCCATCTGGAGCCGGGCAAGTCCGGCGCCGCGCTCGTGACCGTGCGCTGCCGCGTCGCAGTTCATCACAAGACCGGCGTGGAGATGGAGGCGCTGACAGGCGCCACGGTCGCAGCCTTGACGATCTACGACATGTGCAAGGCGCTCTCGCACGATATTCGAATCGAGCGCGTGCGCCTGCTATCCAAGCGCGGTGGGGTCAGCGGCCGCGCTGGGCCAGCCCAGGCCCCGGCATGAGCAGCGCACCACTGTACGGACTGGTACTCGCGGGCGGCCGCGGTACGCGCATGGGGCGCGACAAAGCCAGTCTTGAGTATGCGGGCAGGCCGCAACTGGTGCGCGCCATGGAGTTGCTCGCGCCGCATGTATCGCGCGCGTTCGTATCGGTGCGGCCCGAGCAGGCTCAAAAAAGCGATCCCCACGCCTACGAGAGGATTGCCGACCTCACGCCCGATCTGGGACCACTGGGTGGCATTCAGGCCGCGCTCGCGACTCATCCGGCCAGTGCCTGGCTGATACTGGCCTGCGACCTGCCGTTTCTCGGCGAAGACACCCTGGAGTATCTGATCCTGCACCGTGCGAGCGCGCGACTGGCGACGGCCTTTCGCAGCCGCAGCGACGGCCTGCCTGAACCATTGTGCGCAATCTATGAGCCGGCGAGCCGCGATGCGATCGAGGCCTGGATCAAAGCCGGCGAGCGCTGCCCGCGAGCCTGGATGCGGCGCAGTGATGTGGCATTGATCGAGCTGCCCGATGCGCGCGCACTCGACAACGTCAACACGAGCGCGGAGTACGCCGCGGCCAGCGCGGCGCTGCGCGAGCGCCGACGGCTCAACGTGCGCTACTTTGCATTGCTGCGCGAGCAGGCTGGCCGCAACGCTGAAATGGTGGAGTCGGCCGCGCGCACGCCGCAGGAGCTCTATGAGGAACTGCGCGCCCAGCGCGGCCTGCAGCTCGCGCCCGAGAGCCTGCGCGTGGCGGTTAACGATGAGTTCGGCGACTGGAGCCAGCCATTGGTCGAGGGCGATACGATCGTGTTCCTGCCACCGGTGGCTGGCGGATGAATCCCTTCAGCCTGCATGAGGCGCGACTGGACCCGCAGCGGCTGCGCGAGGCACTGGCGCACCCGGGGTGCGGCGGCTATGTGATCTTCGAAGGCGCGGTGCGCGATCATAATGAGGGCCGCACCGTGCGGCGCCTCGAGTACGAAGCCTTTGCACCGCTGGCGCTGCGCGAAGGGGCGCGTATTCTGGCCGAGGCGCGCGAGCGCTTCGGGCTCGAGCGCGCCTGGTGCGCACATCGTGTCGGCGAATTGCAGGTCGGGGAGCTCGCGGTATGGGTCGGGGTGAGCGCGGCGCATCGCGGCGAGGCCTTCGATGCGTGTCGCTACATCATCGATCAGGTCAAGCATCGCGTGCCGATCTGGAAGAAGGAATATTACGCCGACGGGGACTCGGGCTGGGTGAACTGCGAGCGCTGCGCGGCAGCGCCGAGCCTGGCAGACGTGCGCGCGCACGAGCACGCCTGAAACGCGACGGAGCAGCTCAGGGCCGGATCTGACCCGTGCCGCGCACTCTGTAGT
>JBEKWD010000283.1:0-4270 GCA_049513435.1 Steroidobacteraceae bacterium
GTTTGCGATCAAGGACAATATCGATCTGGCCGGCACGCCCACAACCGCAGGCTGCCCCGCGTTCGCCTACACCCCGGCGCAATCGGCCTTCGTCGTGCAGCGCCTGATCGATGCCGGGGCAATCCCGATTGGTAAGACTAATCTCGATCAGTTCGCCACCGGGCTCGTGGGCACACGATCTCCCTACGGCGTATGTCGCAACAGCTTCGATCCCGAATATATCAGCGGCGGTTCGAGCTCCGGATCTGCAGTTGCGGTCGCGATGGGCCTCGCGAGCTTCGCACTCGGAACCGACACGGCTGGCTCAGGCCGGATTCCGGCGGCATTCAATAATCTGATTGGATTCAAGCCCACCCTCGGCCGACTGAGCACCGGCGGCGTGGTGCCTGCGTGTCGCACGCTCGATGCGGTGTCGATCTTCGCGCTCAGTGCCGAGGACGCAGCGCGCGTATGCCGGGTCGCCGAAGGCTTCGATGCAGCCGAGCCCTATTCGCGTCGACTAAGCGCTCCGGCGCGCGAGGCCCCGAGTGGCAGCGGACCGTTTCAATTTGGCGTGCCCCGGCCCGAGCAGCTCAGATTCTTTGGTAACGATGAGTATCCGCGATTGTTCGACACCGCGATCGCCCGGTTTGAGGCTCTGGGCGGCCAGCGTGTGCCGATCGACTTCGCGCCCTTCATCGAGGCCGGGCAACTGCTGTACGAGGGCCCCTGGGTCGCCGAGCGCTATGTCGTGATCGAGTCGCTGCTGCGCCGGCAAGCCGATGCGGTGTATCCGGTTACCCGTCAGATCATCGAAGTCGGCGCGAGCTCATCGGCGGCGCAGGCGTTTCGTGCGTTGTATCGCCTGCAGGCACTGCGCCGTGCGAGCGAGCGCCTCTGGAATCAGATCGATGTGCTGCTCACGCCCACGGCCGGCACGATCTATCGCATCGCTGAGGTTGAGGCCGATCCGGTGCGACTGAACTCGCGCCTGGGTTACTACACCAATTGCGTCAATCTGCTCGATCTGGCCGCGGTCGCGGTTCCGGCCGGCTTCAACGCCGCTGGCCTGCCCTTTGGCGTCACGTTGCTTGCGCCGGCCTGGAGCGACTTCAGGCTGTTGGCGCTCGCCGCACGTCTGCAACGCGCGGTCCCGGCCCGTCAGGGGGCACTGCGCTGCAGCGTGCCGCAGGAGCCCGACTTTGATTGGGGCACAGGCGCAGATCGCATCGCCGTAGCCGTGTGCGGCGCACATCTTTCCGGCTTGCCCTTGAATTATCAGTTGCGTGAGCGCGGCGCCGTGCTGCTCGAGCGTACCCAGACCGCCGCGCACTACCGGCTTTACGCACTGCCGGGCGGCCCGCCCTATCGTCCCGGTCTCGTGCGCGTGGCGCCAGAGGCCACCGGCGTGCCGATCGAGGTAGAGGTCTGGTCACTGCCGCGCCCGGCGTTCGGCGGCTTCGTCGCCATGATTCCCGCGCCGCTCGGCATTGGTAAGGTAGAGCTCGCCGACGGCCGCGAAGTGTGCGGCTTTCTGTGTGAGGGCCATGCGATCGCTCGCGGCGCCGAAGACATCAGTCATCTTGGAGGCGGGCGCTCATACCTCGCCAAGCGTGCCTGAGCTCGCGCGCCGAGCCTGAATGAATGACATTTTGAATTTCAGCGCTCGAAGCGCGATCATAGAGCGCACTGCGGCCGCGCGCAGCGCACCGCTACACTCAAATGGGAGAGGGCCGAATGAAAATTATATTGCTATCCATACTGACGGCCCTTGCGCCCGTGGCACTTAATGCCCAGTGCGCGCCGCCCGACGGGGAGATTGATATTCCCGACGGCGCGAGCGCGACGCTCGATCAGATGAAGGCGGCGCAGCAGGCCGTGAAGGCGTTCGACGCCGCGGTCACGGCCTATACGGGCTGCCTGAAGGACGAAGAGGCCGCCAAGATCAAGGCGGGCGGCGACAAGAAAAAGATCGCGGCAGAATACGCCCAGCGCAGTAATGCCGAGGTCGACAAGGTGCAGCAGGTGGCCGATAAGTTCAACACCGAGTTGAAGGCCTACAAAGCCAAGCCCCCCGGCTGATCAGTGGGCTGATTAATGCGCTGATTAATGCGTGCTGGGCCGAGCCGTCGCGCCAGGGCTCTCTCTGGCCACGAGCCACTTCACGAGTTCGATGACCTGATCGGGACCGCCGGCTGACTGTACATCGAGTCGATACTTGCCGTTGACCACCACGGTCGGTGTGCCCTGCACGCGGTAGTCCTTCACGAGCTGATCGGCCTGACGCACGCGCGTATCGACCGAGAAGGAATTCGCGGTGGCGATGAAGGTTGCGGCCTTGACCCCGGCGGTGCGCTCGTAGAACTGCGCCATATCCTGCAGGCCCGGCAGCGGCACTCGCAGGCGCTGCGTGCGCGGGTCTAACACCGCGAGCTCGCCGGTCTTCCAGACCGCATCGAACATCGCATCGTGCGTGCGCTTGTCGATGCCGAGCACTTGCGCCGCATAGTACGCGCGCTGAAATACCGTCCAGTCCTCATCCGGGCGAAACCCCGCCGCGACGAAGTCGAGCTCGGCGTTCGGCGGCAAACCCGCCTTGAGCCGATCCATGTACGGATAGAAGCTGTTGCACGCCGGACAGGCGTAGGAAAACACCTCGGTGACCTCGACCTTTCCGGCTGCCACCCCCGGGGCCTGCGGCGGCTGGATCAGGAAATAATTCTGACCCTGGGCCCAGTCGGTATCGGCGTGCGCGCCATAACTCAATCCGAGGCAAAGCAGCGCCGCCCCGATATCACGCATCATTCGCATGCTCTTTTCTCCTTAGCTCGCTAGGGCGATGCCCGTTTGCGCGGCACTGCGGGTGCGGGCTCGAGCCCCTTCGAATACAACACGCGCCCGTCCGGCGTGACCAGCACGGCATCCACATCGCCGAGCCGGTTGTAGATCCTCATGGCCTCTTCGGGCCCGAGCACGAACGCGGTCTTGGACAGGCCATCGGTGCGGGTTGCGGTGGGCGCAATAACGGTCGCACTGCGCACCTTGCTGGCCGAATGACCCGTATGCGGGTCGATGATGTGATGATAGCGCACGCCGTCTTCGTCGAAGTAGCGTTCGTAGTCGCCCGAGGTCGAGAATGCGGTGTTGGTCAGTGGTAGGCGGATGATGACCTGATCGGGATGATCGGGATGTCGAATGCCGATAATCCAGGCCTTGCCGAATCGATCACCAATCACGCGGCTGTCGCCGCCGGCATTGACCAGCGCGTGCGTGAAGCCGCGCGCCTGCAGAATCTCAATACCGCGATCCACCGCATAACCCTTGGCGATGCCGCCCAGATCGATGCGCACGCCGGGCTGCGAGAAGCGCACCGTGCCCGAGGCGGCATCGAGCAGCAGATGCCGATAATTGACCGCCGGCAGAGCGGCTTGAATCTGCTGCTCGCTGGGTCGTTGGCGCGCGCGAAAGTCGTACATATACCCGACGCTCGCGTAGGTGATGTCGAAGGCACCCTCGGTGATGCGCGAATACTCGATTGCCGTGTTCAGCAAGCCGAACAGCTCAGGGCTGATCTTGACCGGCTGCTGCGCGGCCAGTGCGTTGACCTGCGAGACCTCGCTCGTGGGCTTGTAGACGCTCATGGTCTCATCGATGTGCCGCATTTCGTCCATGACCGCATCGATGGCCTGCTCGCCTCGGGCCCGATCCTCCTCCTCGGCCCAGAGCTCGACGTAAATGCGTGTGCCCATGATGCCGTCGACCGCACGGGACACCCAGGCGGCTTGCGCCGGGGCAGCGCTGAGGCTAATCAATGCACTCAGTACGGCCAGTGCGGCGCGCGTGCGCAATGGCCCGATTGAGTGCCGTGATGAGCTCATCGTGTGGCGGAGGTTACTGCAAGACCGGCCGCTTCGAGTAAGCCCTTTTGCGCCAGCCAGTCGGGGTTGTACAGCCTGGAGAGATAATTGGCGCCGCTGTCGCACAACACCGTGACCACGGTATGCCCTGGCCCCAGATCGCGCGCGACCTGGACGGCCGCCGCAACGTTGATGCCGCTGGTGCTGCCCACGAACAGACCCTCCTCGTGCAACAGACGATAGACATAGCGAATCGTCTGCGCGTCTTCGATGTGCAGGGCATCATCGATCGGCGCGTCCTGCATGTTGGCGGTGACGCGGCCGATGCCAATGCCCTCGGTGATCGAGCCGCTGCCCGTCGCCTTGACGACGCCATGGCGGATGTATTCGTACAAGGCGCTGCCCGGCGGATCGGCCAGGACCGTACGCACGCG
>JBEKWD010000284.1:0-4267 GCA_049513435.1 Steroidobacteraceae bacterium
TCCGCCCTCATCGGAGAAATCACCCCTCCAATGCAACGGGGATCCATGTTGGGGATAACCAACTCGGTTCATACGTTGGCGGGGCTGGTTGCTCCCGTGATGATGGGGCACATCATTGACGCTTACG
Organism: Steroidobacteraceae bacterium; assembly: GCA_049513435.1. Classification (GTDB taxonomy): domain Bacteria; phylum Pseudomonadota; class Gammaproteobacteria; order Steroidobacterales; family Steroidobacteraceae; genus FEN-1191. The sequence goes on from JBEKWD010000284.1 coordinate 128, forward strand.
CCAGTCCGGCCACCGGGTTTAGAATCGGCTATCTGATGAACGGTGTCTTGGTGATCGCATTCGGGTGCGTGGCTGCCGTTCTGATCAACCCCCAGGCCGATTTAGCTTGTTTCGCACGTCGAGCGCGCTTGACCGCGGCCGGTTCCAAATCGGAATCCAAATTGAGCGAGGGTGGATGATGCATGAGATTTATTTAACCTACCTCAATGGCCCCGACATTGCAGCACTGCATCTGACGGACGGCGAGATTCTCGGCGCGGTTGAACGAGCGCTCGATGCGCAGGGACGTAAGGAGGCGGTGATCGAGCCAAGGGTTCATCTGATTCCGAAGGATTCGGCACACGGGCACTTCAACGTACTTCGGGGTGTTCTTCATCCCTTGGAGCTTGCGGGTGTCAAGGTGGTTGGCGATTTCGTCGACAACTACAAGCGTGGGCTGCCGTCGGAATTAGCGCTCCTGACGCTCTTCGATCCATCGACCGGAGCGCCCCAGGCGATTCTCAATGCGACCTCGCTCACCGATATGCGCACTGGCGCCGTGACCGCCTTGGGTGCCAAGTACCTGGCGCGCAAGAGCAGCCGAGTCCTCGGGCATATCGGTGCACGCGGCACCGCCTATTGGAACGTGCGGTTGCTCAACCATTTGTTTGATTTTGACGAAATCAGAGTTCACTCGAAGCGCGCAGCGAGTCAAGAGGCGTTTGCAGCCCGCCTATCGCGTGACCTTGGCAAGCCTGTCAGGGCGGTTGACAGCTGGGAGGAGTGCATTCGAGATGCAGATATCGTGGTAGAAGCGACACGCCTCACCGAGCCTCAACCGTTGCTCAAGACCGAATGGATCAAGGCAGGAGCGCTGGTAATTCCGTACGGGACGATGAGTGCGGTTGAACTGTCGCTGACAGATATCATGAGCAAGATCATCGTCGATGATTGGGGCCAATGCCGTAAAGGTTTGCCGTTCGGCGCCCTGCGCCGTCACGTTGATCTTGACAAACTTACGGAAGCCACCCTGCATGCCGAATTAGGACAAATCGTCGCGAAGTTAAAAACGGGTCGGGAGACCGATGAGGAAACCATCTTATTTTGGCATCGTGGCCTGAGCCTGAGTGATATCGCATTGGGCCATTTGATGCTGGAGAAAGCAAAGGCGCTGCGTTTGGGACAATCGCTGCGGTACATGTAGCACCATGATCAGAATCGCAAGTCTATTTTCGTGCTTGGCGTTGGTGGGTATCGCTGAGTCGGCACCAAATTCGCCGTATCATCCAATAATCCCACGTATGTCTGACCAGACAATAGTGTTGGACGGACACGACCTTAGCGTGGATCAAGTGATTCAGGTGGCGCGCTTTGGTGCCAAGGTTGCCCTCAGTGCAGAGGCTAGACAGCGCTCCGCGGATGCGTTTGCGCTGCTCCTGGAAGCGGCCGCCGAAGGCGTACCGGTATATTGGTTTAATCGCGGCGTAGGGGCCGGCCGGGAAAACGTAATCTTCCGCGGTGACCCCTTGTCGCCCGACAATAAGAAGTTCTTGGAAGCGCGCCAACTTGCCGTGTTCAAACGTGGTGCCCTCGCTGGGTTAGGGCCCGAAATCGATGAGGAGGAAGTGGTCCGCGCGATGTTGCTGGTGCGGGCCAATACGATGAGTTTCGAAGCGGCGAGCCCGCAACTCACTCAGCGTCTCATCGATCTGTTAAATGAGCGCATCACTCCAGTCGTATATTCGCGCGGCACGATCGGGGAGGGTGATTTGGGACCCTTCGCCAACGTGGCCGCAACGATGGTCGGTGCGGGCGTGGCCTACTACCAGGGCGAGCGGATGTCCGCGGCGGAGGCCCTGAGGCGGACAGGACTCCAACCACTCGCACCGTTTGGCGCAGATGACAGTGCGTTGGAGAGCAGCAACTCGTATGCGACGGCGCAGGCAGCCATCCTGCTCTACGATGCGCGGGAAGCGCTGTGGTGGGCGGACTTGCTCTATGCGGTCGACCTCAACGGCATGAACAGCAGTGTGTCGCCGCTCTCTCAGCCCGTCCAAGCCAATCGTCCTTTCAAGTGGTTGAACTGGGACGCGGCGCGGGTGCTCGATATGTTGAAAGGCAGTTACTTGTTCGAGTTGGATCGCGCGCGGATCATTCAAGATCCTGAAAGTTTGCGGGCATCTTCGATTCGCGAGGGCGCCGCCTGGCAAGCATGGGCGCAATTGCGTGATGTCACCATGCTTCAAATGAACTCGTCCGACCACAATCCCGCGATTCGTCTCGGGGCGGCCCCGGCGGATTCCTGGGAATTGAGCACTCCGCAACTGGCGCAATTTTACGTCAAGGGAAGCCCGCGAAATCACGGGCAACACGGTTTCGTTCTGTCTAACGCGAATTGGGATCCTTATCCCATGGTCAATGAGATCGAATCCTTTACGATCGCGCTTGCGAATATGGATATCGCGGTCGCACAGCGCATCATTCGCTTTACAAATCCATTCTTTACGGCTTCCGAACACGTCGATGACTCGCCCGGAGAGCCCGGCCGATTTCATTTGACTCAAGGAAGCGAACTCGATGCGATTGCATTGATGCAGGAAATCCAAGGATTGACGAACCCGGTTTCTCCGCAGGGAGTGGGGCTGATTCAAAATGTGGAGGACCTGCAAAGCGAGAGCCGCCTAAAAGTCAATCGTGCTCGTTCGACGGTGGATGACACCATCGAGCTATTGGCAGAAGATCTGCTGACGGGAACCTACTGGCTGGACAGGCGCAAAATGCAGCAGCCCGCCCGACGTTTCGGGATTCCGACCGAGGCATTGTGGACTGCCTTTCGCAGCACATTACCGATGGACGGCGGAGATCGCTCCACGGGTTCGCTCCCGATTCATGAGATCGCCGTGTCTTTCATTCGGAATAATCCAGCGCAGCATTTTTATAAGGGGACGTCGCAAGCACCCCAATAAGACGGTCGCTCGGTTCGAAGCGAGGCGCTCGCTGAAATTCAGCGCCGTTCGGTGCTAAACCCGACTGATTTGCAATTCCCTTGTCGGCCGCTGTAGGCTGGGTCTACGCACTCAAACGATGCGCAGGGAAGAACCATCGCGTAATCAAGGGCCCGCGAGCCCATCGGAACCGCGGCAGTCAATCAATCCCCATTCGATCTTTCTAGCTGGAGCAAGACCGTGCAGACGAGATTATCTGCGTTGATTGCCATGGCCGCCACGGGTGTCGCGCTGACAGGGTGCAGCCGCCACCAGGCGCCTGCGGCGCAGGAGCCGCCTGTCGTGCTGGTCACCTCCGTGGTGCAACGCGATGTACCCATTTATCGGGAATGGGTCGCGCAATTAAACGGCTCGGTGAATGCCCGGATCTCGCCCAAGGTATCCGGCTACATCATCAAGCGAAATTATCAGGAGGGTTATTTCGTCACCAAGGGGCAGATCCTATTTGAGATCGATGCGCGTCCGCTGCGTGCTTCCTTGGATCAGGCCAAGGCGGCTGTGGCGGGCGCCGCGGCGAATCTGGGCAACTCGAAGCTCAATGTGGCGCGCGACACGCCGCTGGCGAAAGAGAAGGCCATTGCCCAATCGCAATTGGACAACGAGCTGCAGACCATGAAGGCGAATCAAGCTGCTCTGGACGCCGCGCTGGCAGAGCAACAGACTGCCGAACTGAACCTGGCCTGGACCAAAGTGCGCTCGCCCATTGATGGAATCGCGGGTGTCGCGGCCGCACAGGTGGGAGACCTGGTCAGCACCTCGAGTATTTTGACCAATGTTTCGCAACTGGACCCGATCCGCGCGTATTTCTCCATCAGCGAGAGCGATTATTTGTCGGTCGCCGCGCGACTCAGCATGGTCGTGCACGGCGAGGCGAGCAGCACGGTGCTCGGTGCCACGGAGGCACAATTCATTCAGGCCAACGGATTGCCGTTCGCTTCGCAGGGTCGCTTCGTGTTGGTCGGGCGAGAGGTCAACAATACCACCGGCACCATTCAGTTTGCGACGGAGTTCGACAACAAGGGCTCGCTTCTGCGACCGGGCGGATTCGGCCGGGTCCGCGTCAAGATTGGTACCCAAAAAGATGCCTTGCTGATTCCGCAGCAGGCTGTCAACGAAGTGCAGGGCGAATACCAGGTGGTCGTGCTGAGCGCCGACA